>DATEDK010000416.1:0-3102 GCA_035281685.1 Kiloniellales bacterium
CCAGCGCGCGCTGGCGGCGCCGGGCGACAGCGATGTGATCGCACAGCTCGCCGCCATCGAGAGTCGCCTCGCCGCGTGGAGCGGCCGCAATGTGCCGCGCGGTCCGGCGCCGGTGCTGCTGGTGCCCGAGGTGCTGCCGCACGAGCTCTGCGACCGCCTGGTCGCGCTCTGGGAGAACGACAACCGCGAGGGCAAGGTTTCCGCCGGCAGCCGCGAGAACTTCTACTCGCCCGATCGCAAGAAGAACCGCGAGCACGTGGTGCAGGACCCCGAGGTGCTGCGCCTCGTCGCCACCTATGTGACGCGCCGCATCGGGCCGGAGTTGGCGAAGGCCTTCGCCTACGACCGGCCGTACCGCCTCGAGAACTTCATCGTGCTGGGCTACAACGTCGAGCGGCAGGACTTCTTCGGCCGGCACCGCGACCGCTACCTGCCGGAGCACCCGCGTCGCTTCGCCATGTCGCTGAACCTGAACGACGGCTATGAGGGCGGCGAGCTGCGCTTCCCGGAATACAGCGATACGCTCTACAAACCGGACAAGGGCATGGCCTGCGTTTTCTCTTGCTCGCTCCTGCACGAAGCGCTGCCGGTGCGCAGCGGCCGACGGTTCACCATGACCACTTTTTTCCTCGCGGCCGAGCCGCCCGGGCAAGGCCGAACGAAGTGACCGACCGACACCCCTCACCCTGTCCCTCTCCCCGCTGGCGCGGGGCGAGGGGACGGCAGCGCGGATGGCCGGCCAGGGGTCCCCTCGCCCCCGAAGGGGGAGAGGGACAGGGTGAGGGGCCCTTGGTGGGTTTCCGATGTTGAATTGGAGACCGGGCCAGCCGGTCCAGCTCTCCACCAGGCGCTTCCAGCTCGCCACGCTGAAGCCGGCCGACGCCTCGCCGCTCCTGCTGTCCTGGGTCAACGATCCGGAGCTGATGCGTTTCCTCAACGGGCCGCGCAACCTGCCGAACCTGCAGGCGCTGCAGCAGTACATCCTGCGGCACGACAACAAGCGCGATTTCTGGTTCGGCATCAGGCGCGAGGGACGCCTGGTCGGCTTCCTCTGGGTCGACGTCGCCGAGAAGGACCGCAACGCCCGCACGCACCACCTGATCGGCGACAGGCAGCTTTGGGGCAGCCACGCGGCGCTCGAGGCGCGCGCCGTCGTGCTGGATTTCCTCTTCGGCACCGCCGGGATCGAGCGCGTCGCCGGCAGCCCGCGCGCCGACTGCCGCGCTGCGATCCTGGGCTACCTGAAGCAGGGCTTCATCTACGAGGGAACCTTCAAGAGCGCGATGCGCGCGCCCGACGGCATCAGGCACGACATCTGCTTCCTGCGCCTGCTGCCCGACGAATGGGCGGCCTTCAAGGCCGCCAACGGCGCCTACGTCCGCCGGCTTTCACCCGAGCAGGCGGCCCTTGCCAGGGAGATCGGCGGGCAGCCGGCGGCCGGCACGCACTAGTACTCGCGGATCCAGCCATCGTCCCGGACGGCGAGCTTCATCAACAGCTTGTCGAGCTGCTGCATCTCCTTCCGGGTCAGCACCGAGAACATCTGCTCGTAGCGCTCGACGAACATCGGCAGGAGCTGGGCCAGGAGCTGCTCGCCTTTCTGCGTCAGGGTCAGCAGCTTCTGGCGTCCGTCCGCGGCCGGCTTGCGCGAGGCGATCAGCTTGCGCCGCTCCAGGCGCACCGTGGCTCGGCTGATGTTCGCGCGCGGCTGGCCGCTCGAGCGGATGATGGTCGAGACGTTCGCCTCGCCCATGCGCGAGAGGCAGAGCAGGACGATGAAGTCCGGCCGGGAGATGCCGAACTTCGGCTCGGTGATCTTGTAGATCGGGCCCGAGTAGAACATCGACAGGAAGCCGATCTTGTAGGCCGTGGCGATCGCGCCGCCGGCCAGCACCCTGAGGTGCATCTGCTCGGCTGCGCTTTCGCTCTCCTGCGCGCCACCGTCCTCCTTGGGTACCTTGGGCAAGGCAGCACCTTCCGCTTGCCCGCCGCGGGTGGCGGGTTCCTGACCAGGGCGACAAGTAATCCCATTTGGACGCATGTTGCAAGTAATCTCATTTGAGAGTATGTAGTCGAGATACTCCCGTTTGAGAGCATCTCCGGGAGCCAACCAACAGGGGGAGCACGACGATGAAGGTGACGAGGAGAGAAGTCTCGAAGCTGATGCTGCTGTCCGGCGTCGGCGCGCTTCTTGGCTTGCGCCCGGGCTCGGCCGCGGCGCAGGCGAACGGCGTGGTGCGCATCGGCCTGCCGACGCGGGCCTACTGGCCGGCGGTGCCGGTGCACGCCGCGCAGGAGCTCGGCTTCTACGAGAAGGAAGGGCTCGCCGCGGAGATCACCATCTACAACAGCGGCGGGGCCGCCATGGAAGCGATCGCCGCCGGCGCGTGCGACATCATCTCGGCCAGCCCGGCGACGGTGGCGGGTGCGCGGGTGCGCGGTGTCGGCGCCAAGATCGTCGCCGCCGGCTCGCAGACGCCGCGGGGTTTCTACGTCATCGTCAAGGCGGACTCGCCTTACCAGTCGATGCAGGACCTGGCCGGCAAGAACCTCGGCATCACGGCCGCGGGCTCGACCACCGACTTCCTGGCGCTCTGGGCGATCGAGCACAGCGCGACGCCGATGACCAAGGTCGCAGTCGGTGGTGGTTCGCTGATCCCGAACCTCTTGAGCGACCAGCTCGACGCGATCGTCGCCTACCCGCCGCTCAGCTACACGCTGCTGTCGACCGGCGAAGGGCGCGCGGTGCTGGACTATGGGGCGGAGATGGAGCCCTGCATGCCCGACACCTGGGTCGGCGCCGAGCAGAGCATCAGGGATCGCCCGGCGACGATCGAGGCGACGTTGCGGGCGATCTTCGGGGCGCTGCGCCACATACAGAACGACCGCGCCTGGGGCCTCGAGTTCGTGCAGCGCTATACGCAGCTCTCGCCCGAGGTGGCGGTGATGGAGTACGAGCGCACGCTGCTGCCGTTGCCGACCGACGGCGAGCTGCAGCGGGCCTGGATCGAGACCTCCATGCGCCTGGCGAAGCTCGCCGGCTTGACCGACCTGCCGCCGGTCGACGAGATGTTCACCACCGCGTTCACGCCGCTGAAAACG
>DATEDK010000417.1:0-3187 GCA_035281685.1 Kiloniellales bacterium
GCCCGATACCCTCGATCACGCCGGCGCCGGAAGCCGTGCCGGCGGAGCTGACCTTGTCGAGGAAGAGCCTTTCGCCCTTCTCGTCCAGCAGCACGAGGTCGGTGAAGGTGCCGCCGACGTCGGCGGCCAAGAACCAGCGGGTCATGATGGCCCCTTGGCCGCGAGAGCCGCTTTCAGGGCGTCAAGCGTGTCATCGGGCTTCTCGATCATCATCATGTGTCCGGCGCCGGCGAGGGTGACGGTTTTCGCGTTTGCGATCTTCGCAGCCAGCCCTTGCCCGGCCTTGGCCGGCGTCATGCGGTCGAGCGCGCCCAGAACGAAGAGCGCGGGACAGCGGAGCTCGGCCGCGCGCGTCTCGGCCTCGGCATAGGCGTTGCAGGCGAGCAGATCGACCGAGAGCGAACCGGGGTGGCTCTTCGCCAGCAGGCGCTCCGCGCCGCCCAGCATCCAGAGACCCGGCGCGCGATGGCCCCCACGGTGGCCGCTCGGCCCGTGTCCCCAGTCGCAGATCAACTCGTAGGCCAGGGGATCGTTGCGTTCGGCGGCCGCCAGCAGGTCCGGATGCACCGGCATGCGGGGCGAAATGCCGAGCAATGCGACGGCGGCGACGCGCCCAGAATGACGCGCCGCGCAGTCGAGCGCCGCGAGTGCGCCCATCGAGTGGCCGATCAGCGTAGCACGCTCGATGCCGGCGGCGTCGAGGAGCCGCGGCACCCAGTCGGCGATGGCAGCGATCGACGGCAGCGCCATGCCGCCCGAGCCACCGTGCCCTGGCAGGTCGACGGCCAGCACCGACCAGCCGTGATAGGCGAACCAGCGCGTCTGCAGCACCCAGACGGTGTGGTCCAAGCCGGCGCCGTGCAGGAAGACGACCGCCGGCTTGGCCGCGTCGAAGGGGCGGCCGCCGGTCGTTGCGTGGACCGGCTCTCCGGCGACGGTCAGGTTCATGGTGTCCTTCGGAGGGTTTGGTTATTCCTCCCCCTAGGTTGTCTTCCCGGCCGAGCCTCGGAAGCGCGAAGCGCTATCCGGGGAGAGAGCCGGGACCCATGGGACGGAAGATGCGAACGTTGGCGTTCCGCGCCGTCCCTGCCATGGGTCCCGGATAAGCGCTGCGCGCTTTCCGGGAAGACGTGAATGGGAAAGTGGAATCCCAACGCCCGATGCCAGGAGATCACAGCTACGCCCGCTGGCTCGCCTTCAGCGCCTGGTCGAGGTCGGCCGCGATGTCGGAGGCATCCTCCAGGCCGACGGAGAGGCGCACCATGTCCTCGCCGACGCCGGCCGCCTTCAGCTCTTCGGCGGTCATCTGCTGGTGCGTGGTCGAGGCCGGGTGGATCACCAGCGTCTTGGCGTCGCCGACGTTGGCGAGATGCGAGGCGAGCTGCAGGCGCTCGATGAACTTCGCGCCCGCCGCGCGGCCGCCTTTGATGCCGAAGGAGACGATGGACCCTGCCCCCTTGGGCAGCAGTTTTCTCGCCAGCGTGTGGTCGGGATGACTGTCCAGCTCGGGATGCAGCACCCAGGCGACGGCCGGATGCTTCGTCAGCATCTCCAGCACCGCGCGGGTGTTGGCCATGTGGCGGTCCATGCGCAGCGGCAACGTCTCGATCCCCTGCAGCACGTAGAAGGCGTTCTGCGGCGCGAGCGGGGCGCCGAAGTCGCGCAGGCCCTCGGCGCGCGCGCGCATGATGAAGGCCTGCGGCCCGAACTCCTCGGCGAAGTCGATGCCGTGGTAGCCGTCGTAGGGCTCGGAGAGCGTCGGGAAGAGGCCGGAGGCTTCCCAATCGAAGCGGCCGCCGTCGATCAGCAGGCCGGCAATCGCAAGACCATGGCCGCCCAGCCATTTCGTGGCGGAGTGCAGCACGAGATCGCAGCCGTGCTCGACCGGCCGCAGCAGGTAGGGCGTGAGGAAGGTGTTGTCGACCAGGAGCGGCAGCTTTGCGCGGTGCGCGACCTCGGCCACCGCCGGCAGGTCCATCACCTCGAGGCCGGGGTTGCCCACTACCTCGCCGTAGAGGAGACGGGTCTCGGGCCGGATCGCGGCGCGGAACTCCTCGGGCTTGCGCGGATCGACCAGGGTGGTGGTGATGCCGAAGCGCGGCAGGGTGTGGCGGAAGAGGTTGACCGAGCCGCCGTAGAGCGAGCGCGAGGCGACGATGTGCCCGCCCTGTCCCATCAAGGTGGCGACCGCGAGGAAGAGGGCCGCGTGGCCCGAGGCCGTGGCGATGGCGCCCACCCCCAGGTCGAGGGCCGCGATGCGCTCCTCCAGCACGGCGACTGTGGGATTGGAGATGCGGCTGTAGATGTGGCCGGCGCGCTCGAGGTTGAACAGCGAGGCCGCGTGGTCCGTGTCGCGGAAGACGTAGCTCGTCGTCTGGTAGATCGGCACGGCGCGCGCGCCGGTCGTGGGGTCCGGCTGCTGGCCCGCATGCAGCGCCAGCGTGTCGAACTTGAGAAACTTGGGTTCGGTCATGGCGAGAGGCTAGCGCGGGGTCGAGGGACAAACAAAGGGCCCCTCACCCTGTCCCTCTCCCCCTTCGGGGGCGAGGGGACCCCTGGCCCGCTTTCGACGCTGCCGTCCCCTCGCCCCGCGGAGCGGGGAGAGGGACAGGGTGAGGGGCTTTTGGTCGGTTACTTCCTGAACAACGACCCCAAAATTCCCCGGGTGATGCTCCGTCCGATGCCGCTGCCGAGCGAGCGCACGACGGACTTCGCGAAGGCCTCGCCGATCGACTGGCGGTTGGAGCTGCGAGTCCGCGGCGCCGGCTTCTGGTCCTCGATCCGCCGGCCGCCGCCGCGCGGACGGTCGTCGCTGCGGGTGACGATCACGCCGCCGCCACCTTCCTGGGGCTGCCGCGGCACGGACTGGCCGGCGCGGCGCTTCAGCACCTCGTAGGCGCTCTCGCGGTCGACCGGCTTCTCGTAGCGGCTTTTCAGCGGCGAGATTTCGATCAGCGCACTGCGCTCGGCCGGCGTGATCGGGCCGATGCGGCTCGCCGGTGGGCGGATGAGGACCCGCTCCACCACCGCGGGCACGCCCTTCGGCCCCAGCAAGGAGACCAGCGCCTCGCCGACGCCGAGCTCGGTGATTGCCTGCTCGGTCGAGAATTTGGGGTTCGCGCGGAAAGTCTCGGCCGCCGTGCGCACCGCCTTCTGCTCGCGCGGCGTATAGGCGCGGAGCGCGTGC
>DATEDK010000418.1:0-5129 GCA_035281685.1 Kiloniellales bacterium
CACGCGGTTGTGCTCGATCACCTCGGCGCCGCGCTTGCGCGCGGCCTTCGCGTAGGCGTGCACCACGCCCGAAGGATCGATATGGCCCTCGCGGTCGGCGTAGAGGCCGCCCAGCACGCCCTCGATGCTCATGATCGGGCAGAGCTGGCGGCATTCCTCGGCGCCGATCAGGCGCACATCCTCGATGCCCATGGTCTGGAAGATGCGGTAGGAGGCCTGCAGCCATTCCCAGCGCTCGGGCGCCGAGGCGATGGAGATGCCGCCGGTCATGTGCATGCCGATGGACTGGCCGGACTCGCGCTCCACCTCGGAGAGCAGGTCGATGGTGTAGGCCTGCAGCGCGGCGATGTTGGGATCGGCGTTCAGCGCATGGAAGCCGCCGGCGGCGTGCCAGCTCGAGCCGGCGGTCAGCACCGAGCGTTCCATCAACGCGATGTCGGACCAGCCGAACTTGGCCAGGTGATAGAGCACGGAAGCCCCGACGACGCCCCCGCCGATCACCACCACGCGATAGTGGGACTTCATGCACCGCTCCCGCTGCGCCGATCCGGGAGGGGACGTTAGGACACGTTGGACACATGTGTCCAGTCGGAGATTCGGCGATGGCTTCGGGCGACGTTCAGACGAGTGGTGCCGAAGGCAGCGGTCGGCCGCGCCGCTCGGAGGGCTGCCGCTGCGGGCCCGCCCGCCTTACATCGCGGCTTCGATCGCCTCGTGCAGCTCCTCGTACTGCTCGCAGTCCGTGCCGCAGCGCTGCTCGATCGCGGCCAGCTGCTCGCGCGCCAAGTCGATCTGGCCGGTCGCAACATAGCCCTCGCCCAGGTACTCGCGTGTATCGAGGTCTTCCGGATCGAGCGACAGGGCCTGGTGGTAGTAGGAGAGGCCCAGGTCGACCTGGCCGAGCTTGCGGTAGCTGTAGCCGAGGTAGGTGAGCGTAACGGAGGTGGGCTCCTTGACCGTGCTCAAGAGCGCGATGGCCTCTTCGTAGTTGCCGGCCTTGGCAAGCGCGCGACCGCGGTCGGTCACCTCCTGGTCGATGAGCTCATCGGCGGCAGCCGGTACGCACTTCCCGGCCGAATCGCTCCAGGTCTGGCCTTGCGGGCACTTCTTGCCGCCGGTGTCCGCGGCCAAGGCGTCGGTCATCGGCAGGGCTGCGGCGACGATCGCCGCGAGCGCCAGGTCGCGCATCCACAATGCCTTCATCCGCATGAAACTCCTCCCTTTTAACAGGGCAACAGGATCACGCGCGGCTCCGCGCACCGCGCAGGCTTCGGATCAGAATTCGGCAGCCCGAGCGGGCTTTCAAGTCACCTGACCGTGATCGGCCTCGCTAGACCGCGAGGTCGTCCAGCACCGCTGCGAAGTCGGCCATCGTCGAGGGCGGATCCGGCGAATCCAATACCCGCTGCGTCAGCAGGACTCCGATCAGCTCCGCCCTCGGATAGACATAGGCCCAGGTGCCGTAGCCGCCGATCCAGCCATAGCGCACGGGACCGGCGGCCATGCCGTAGCCCCAGCCGCCGCCCTCCTGGAAGAAGAGCGCCGCGTTGGGCGCCTCTTTCTGCGCTGGCGTCAGGTGGTCTTCGGTCATCGCCGCAACGGATTCCGGCGAGAGGATGCGCACGCCATCGCTCTCCCCGCCACCCAGCAGCATGCGTTCGAAAGCGAGGTAGTCGCCCGCGGTCGAGACCAGGCCGGCGCCGCCTGCCTCGAAGGCCGGCGGCTTGGAGAAGCGGCCACCGGCCGCCTCGTCGAAGACCTCGAGTTCCTTCGTCGCGGGATCGGCCCTGTAGGCGGTGACCAGCCGGTCGACCTTCTCCGGCGGCACGAAGAAGGCGGTGTCCTTCATGCCGAGCGGGCCGAAGATCCGCTCCTGCAGGAAGGCGCCGAGCGTCGTGCCGACGACGCGCTCGATCAGCACGCCTGCAACGTCGAGACCGGTGTGATAGAGGAAGGCCTCGCCTGGCTGAGCCGCGAGCGGGAGCTCGCCCAAGCGCTTCATGAACTCGTCCGGCGGAGCGGAGAAAATCTCCGCCGACGGTGCGAGCCCGCGCTCCGCCATTGCCGCCTGGATCGGATAGGCCGGCGGCCAGACCATGATCGCGCCGAGGCCGAAGCGCATCGTCAAGAGATCGGCCAGCGTGATCGGGCGCACCGCGGGGACGGTGTCGTCGAGCGGTCCGTCGATCCGCCGCAGGACCTGCCGATCGGCGAGTTCCGGGAGGAAGCGATCAACCGGATCGTCGAGACCGAGCTTTCCTTCCTCGACCAGGATCATCGCCGCGGTGGCGGTCACCGGCTTGCTGATCGAAGCGATGCGGAAGATCGAGTCCGGCTGCATCGGCGCGCCGCCGATGGCCTGCTCTCCCGTGGCTTCGGTATGCACCCGACCGCGCCAGTAAGCGGTCCAGGCAGCGCCGGGTATGTAGCCGGTCAGCCGATGCGCCTCGACGCCCTCGCTCAGGAGGTCGACCGTCGCCTGGAAGCGCTGGTCGTCCGCGGCGGTGTCGGCCCGGGCCGCGCCCGAGCCGAGTGCAGCCGCCAGCGCCGCGCCGCCTTGCAGCAGCCGGCGCCGCGTCATGTCCGTCACTGCTGCTGTCTCGATGCACCGCCGCGCGGCAGGGGCTGCAGCATCGACACGCGGTTCCCCTCCGTATCGAAGAAGGCGACATACTGGCCGACGCCCGGGATTTCCATGGGCTCGCCCAGCACCTTGCCGCCGGCCTTGCCGACCGCCTGCATCGAGGCCTTGATGTCGTCGACGGCGATCACGACCGAGGGATATTGCGCCGGCATATCCGCGGACTTCCCATAGAAGCCGCCGTTGATCGCGCCCGGGTTTTGCGGATGGCCATCGGCATTCGACGGTGTCGTGGTGACGAGTACGTAGTGGCCCATCTCCTCGCCCAAGGTCTTGGTCTGCCAACCGAATGCAGTCTCGTAGAACTTCGCCATGCGCTTCCTGTCGTCGGCCGGCATTTCGAAGTGCACCACTGGAGCCATCTTGGGCATGGGAGATCCTCCATGGATTTCGGTGAAGGGTAGATAGGCATGGCAGCGGCGGGCCGCCACGGGAAAAAGGGGCCGGGCATGATCGCCCGGCCCTCGGCCTAGCCCTTCACGCAGATCACCTGACGCAACTCGTGGGCGATTTCCACCAGGTCACTTTGCGCGGCCATCACTGCGTCGATCGACTTGTAGGCGGCCGGGCTCTCGTCGATCACGCCCTCGTCCTTGCGGCACTCGACGTGCTGGGTGGCCGCGCGGTGCTGCTCGAGCGAGATGCGCTGCTTCGCGGCGGTGCGGCTCATCACGCGGCCGGCGCCATGACTGCAGCTCATGAAGCTTTCGGGGTTGCCCAGACCGCGCACGATGTAGCTGCGCGCACCCATCGAGCCCGGAATGATCCCGAGCTCGCCGAGGCCGGCCCGCACCGCGCCCTTGCGCGTCACCCAGAGCGTCTCGCCGAAGTGCCGCTCCCTGGCGACGTAGTTGTGGTGGCAGTTCACCGCCATCGGCGTCGCCTGGAAAGGCGGCAGGACCGTGCGCAGAGCCTCGAGCGTCGCTACCATCATCGCCTTGCGGTTCTCCGCCGCGTAGCGCTGCGCCCAGTCGACCGCGCCGACATAGTCGGCGAAGGCCTCGCTGCCCTCGTCCAGCCATGCAAGGTCGCGGTCGGGCAGGTCGATGCCCTGCTCGGCCATGGCCTTGCGCGCCTGCTCGATGAAGTAGCCGCCGATGCGGTTGCCGATGCCGCGCGAGCCGGAGTGCAACATCACCCAGACGCCATCCGCCTCGTCGAGACAGAGCTCGATGAAGTGGTTGCCGCCGCCGAGCGTGCCGATCTGGAACGCGGGGCTGTGCTTCGGCGCGATCGCCGCGTGCTTCTGCTGGATCGGCTCGAAGTCCGCCTTGAGGAGACCGTACCAGAGCTTCTCCACCGTACGGGGCACATCGCGGTGCTGCGCGCGGCCGACCGGCACGGCCTGCTCGATGGCCGCGCGCGCCGGCGCCAGGCTGTCGGGCAGCTGGTTCGCGCTCAGCGTGAGCTTCGTCGCCATCATGCCGCAGCCGATGTCGACGCCGACCGCCGCCGGCACGATCGCGCCGCGCGTCGGGATCACGCTGCCGACAGTCGCGCCCTTGCCGAGGTGGACGTCCGGCATCACCGCGATGTGCGGGTGCACGAAGCCGAGGCTCGCCATGTTGGCGAGCTGCCGCTCGGCCTCCGGCTCGACCGGGACGCCGCGGGTCCAGAGCCTGATCGTGGCACCGGGCGTCTTCTTCTCGTGATAGAGCGTCATCGCTCCAAACTCCTTGCGGGCCCACGCAGCACGCAGCTGTCCCATGGGCAAGTACTGGTTCGAGGTGAGGGTGACCCGGCTTGGGCTCGCCGGCGCAGTCTCAGGGGGCGCGCCTGGTGCCTCTGCCGAACGAGCGATCCGGGCAGGCGGCGATCAGCGCTGGCAGGGCGTGCCTGCGCGCTTCGACGAAGCCTGTTCCTTGGACGCGTGACATCGTTCGGCTCTCCGCAAGAGCGCGGGGTTCTACGCGCGCCTGCGATCCGCGTCAATCCTGCGCAGCGCTCTTCCAGTCAAAACGCTCGATGCGGATTGCTGCTGCATCGAAGTCGACGACGGCGCAGGCGGCAACGTCACTCTCGTCGAGCGGCAGGGTCTGCCAACGCGCCTGGGGGCGGCCACCTGCATCGTGGGCCAAGCCGACAACCGCACCGTCGCTGTCGATCCGGCAGCGGAAGAGGGAGGGATTGCGCGAGAAGCCCTTGCCGATCGCCTTGAGATAGGCCTCTTTGCGCGTCCAGCACTGCAGGAAACGGAGGCCCTGCGTTGCGGCGGGCGCGGCGAAGAGCCAGCGCTGCTCCTCGGCGGTGAAGTTGCGCTGCGCCAGCGCGCGAAAGTCGGCAGGCACGCCGCGCGCTTCGAGATCGACGCCGATGTGGCCGGTGCCGATGGCGATGCCGACCAGCGCTTGCCGGCCGCTGTGCGACAGCGAAAAGTCGAGCGGGCGCCCCGCCAGGGCGTGGGATTCGACACGGGGTTTGCCGTCAGGCTCGGTAACGCCGATCGGAATGGCCGCCGGCGGCCGCTTCAGAATGCCCGCCAGCAGCA
>DATEDK010000419.1:0-5000 GCA_035281685.1 Kiloniellales bacterium
GCGACCACGGTCTCGGCAACGTCGGCATCTACGCGGTCGACGCGCTCCGGCTGGAGAAGGCCTACCGCTCCTGGAAGCAGGACCTCGAGATCGGCTACTCGCCGCTGGCGGCGGGTCTTGGCCGCTTCGTCGATCTCGGCAAGGCGGCCTTCGCCGGCCGCGAGGCCCTGGTCCGCGAAGCGGAGCAGGGTCCTGCACAACAGCTCGTGGGTCTGACGATCGACAAGCCCGGCGCCTACCTGATGCCGCTGGCGTCAGTCACCACCGCTGGCAAGCGTGCGGGCATCGTGACCTCGGCCGGCGTGGGCCACCGTGTTGGCCGCTCGCTGGCGCTGGCCTACGTCGCGCGCGAGGTCGCGCAGGAGGGCGCGCGGGTCGAGGTCATGCACTTCGGGACGCGGTTGGGGGCGACGGTGACGTTGCGGCCTTTCTACGACCCCGCGAACGAGCGGCTGAGAGCGTAGCGGATCGTGCCAGCGCCGCCAGCTTAGAGCGTAGTCCGTTCGAACTGCTTCGTGCTCCTTGGCCGATCCTTCGAGACGCCCTGCTCCGCAGGGCTCCTCAGGATGAGGTTTTATTGTTTGTCTACAAACCCACAGACCTCATCCTGAGGAGCGGTGCGACAGCACCGCGTCTCGAAGGATGGGCCACAGGCTCAGTTCCATCCGATCGGCTTACGCTCTAGATGTGCAGCGCGTGTCCCAGTGCCTTGAGCGCGGCCTCGGGGAAGGCCTCGCCCAGCGTCGGGTGCGCGTGGATCGTGCCGGCGATGTCCTCCAGCCGCGCGCCCATCTCGATGGCCAGCCCGAAGGCCGCGGAGAGCTCCGAGACGCCCTGGCCCACCGCCTGGATCCCGAGCACGAGGTGGTTGTCGGCCCGCGCGACCACGCGCACGAAGCCTTGTTCACCCTCGCGCGTCATCGCCCGCGCATTGGCCTGGAAGGGGAAGAGGCCGAGCTTCACCTCGGTGCCGCCGTTGCGCGCCTCCTCCGGCGACAGCCCGGCGGAGACCACCTCGGGGTCGGTGAAGCAGATCGCGGGAATGCAGCGCTTGTCCCAGACCCGGCGGTGGCCGGCGACGATCTCCGCCACCATCTCGCCCTGGACCATCGCGCGGTGCGCCAGCATGGGCTCGCCGGTGACGTCGCCCAGGGCGTAGATGCCGCGCATGGAGGTGCGGCAGGTCTCGTCGATGCGCAGAAACCTGCCGTCGCGGTCGAGGTCGAGCTCCTCCAAGCCCCAATCCTCCAACAGCGGCTTGCGGCCGACCGCCACCAGGACCTTTTCGGCGGCGATCCTGAGCTCGCGCCCGTCGGCGCCCTCGGCCAGCAGCTCACCCTTGGCGCTCAGACCCTTGGCCTTGGCGCCGGTCAGCACCTCGATGCCGAGCGTGCCCAGACGCGTCATCACGGGCCGTGTGAGCTCGGCGTCGTAGAGCGGCAATATCCGCTCCAGCGCCTCCAGCACGGTGACCTTGGCGCCGAACTTGGCGAAGGCCATGCCGATCTCCAGCCCGATGTAGCCGCCGCCGACCACGGCCAGGCTCGCCGGCACCGCATCGAGCGCCAGCGCCTCGGTGGAGGAGATCACCTTGCCGCCGAAGGGCAGCGCCGCCAGCTCGACCGGCACCGAGCCGGTTGCGATCACGATATTCTGGGCGCGGATAGTCTGCGGGCCGGTCTCGGTCTCGACCTCGACGGTCTTGCCGTCGTGGAAGCGGGCCCAGCCGTGCACCGACTTCACCTTCGCCTTCTTCAGCAGGTTCGCGACACCGTTGTTGAGGCGGCCGACGATGCGGTCCTTCCACGCCACGGTGCGGGCCAAGTCCAGCGTCGGCTGGCCGACGCCGATGCCGAGCGGGTTCGAGCCGTTGGCAAAGTGCATCACCTTCTCGAACTCGTCGGCTGCGTGGATCAGCGCCTTCGAGGGGATGCAGCCGACGTTGAGGCAGGTGCCGCCGGGCTTGGCGGCCTCGACGATGATCGTGTCCAGACCGAGCTGGCCCGCGCGGATCGCGCAGACGTAGCCGCCGGGACCGGCGCCGATCACCAGCAGCTGGCAGGTCAGTTCCTTCATCGGCTCAACCTTCCACGAAGAGCATGGCCGGGGTCTCCAAGAGGGTCTTCAGGCGCTGGACGAAGACAGCGGCGTCCCAGCCGTCGACCACGCGGTGATCGAAGGAGGAGGAGAGGTTCATCATCTTGCGCGGCACGAAAGCCGCGCCATCCCAGTGCGGGCGCACGGCGATCTTGTTGACGCCGACGATCGCCACTTCGGGGTGGTTGATGATCGGCGTGGTGACGATGCCGCCCAGCGCACCCAGCGAGGTGATGGTGATGGTCGAGCCGGAGAGCTCGTCGCGCGTCGCCGTTCCGGCCTTGGCGGCGTCGGCAAGACGCGCCAGCTCGGCAGCGCAGTCCCAAAGGGTGCGCGCTTCGGCGTGGCGCACCACCGGCACCATCAGGCCGCCGGGCGTCTGCGCGGCGACGCCGATGTGCACGCCGCCGTGGCGGTGGATGACGCCGGCCTCGTCGTCGAAGAGGGCGTTCAGCTGCGGCTGCTCGGCCACGGCCTTGACGATCGCCTTCATCAGGAAGGGAAGCAGGGTCAGCTTGGTCTGTTCCGGCCGCTTGTCGCGGTTGAGGGCCGAGCGCAGCTCCTCCAGCGCGGTGACGTCGACCTCCTCGACGTAGGTGATGTGCGGGATGCGCCTGGCCATCGCCATCCGCTCGGCGATGCGCCGCCGGAGGCCGACGACCTTCACCTCCTCGACGGTGGCGTTGGGCCTGAGGCCGGCGATGACCGGTTCGGCGCCGCGCGCCAGGAAGGCGTCGAGGTCCTCGTGCGTGATGCGCCCGGCCGGGCCGCTGCCCGGCACCTGGCGCAGGTCGATGCCGGCCTCCTTGGCGCGCAGGCGCAAGGCCGGCGAGGCCAGCGGCTTCTCGCCTTCGCGGCGTGCGGGACCCGTGCGGGCGGTTGGCGGCGCGGCCTGCGGTGCCGGCGCGGCCTTGCGCTTCGGCGCAGCAGGCGGCAGCACCTCTGCCTTTGCCGCCGGCTCCTCGGCCGCGAGCGCCGGTGCCGGCGCCTGGGCAGCCGGCGCCTGTGTGTCGCCCTCGCCCGCGATCTCGAGCCTGATCAGCGCTGAGCCCACGGCGACCTTGTCGCCCGGCTCGGCGCCGAGCCAGAGCACCTTGCCGTCGGCCGGCGCGGGGATCTCCACCGTCGCCTTGTCGGTCATCACCGCGGCGAGGATCGCGTCCTCGCGCACGAGATCGCCGACCTTCACCATCCACTCGACCAGCTCGGCTTCGGCGACACCCTCGCCGACGTCCGGCATCTTGATCGTGCGCTCGCCCATCTCAGGTCTCCCCACTCAGGCTTCCAAGGTGCGCACGAGCGCTTCGCCGACGCGTTGCGGACCGGGGAAATAGTCCCACTCCTGCGCATGGGGATAGGGCGTGTCCCAGCCGGCGACGCGTGCCACCGGCGCCTCCAGATGATAGAAGCAGTGCTCCTGCACCAGCGCGGCGAGCTCGGCGCCGAAGCCCGAGGTCAGCGTCGCCTCGTGCACCACGACGCAGCGGCCGGTTTGCTTGACCGAGGCAACGATCGTGTCGAGGTCCAGCGGCAGCAGCGTGCGCAGGTCGACGATCTCCGCATCGATGCCGGTCTCCCGCGCCGCCGCCTCCGCGACGTGGACCATCGTGCCGTACGTCAGAACGGTCAGCGCCCTGCCGATCTTGCGCACGACCGCCTGGCCCAGCGGCAGGCTGAAATGCTCCTCCGGCACCTCGCCCAGCTCATGTTTGGACCAGGGCGTGACCGGCCTCTCGTGATGGCCGTCGAAGGGCCCGTTGTAGAGCCGCTTCGGCTCCAGGAAGATCACCGGGTCGGGATCCTCGATCGACGCGATCAGCAGGCCCTTGGCGTCGCGCGGGTTCGAAGGCACGACGACCTTCAGGCCGCAGACGTGGGTGAACAGCGCCTCCGGGCTCTGGCTGTGCGTCTGCCCGCCGAAGATGCCGCCGCCGGTCGGCATGCGCACGACGATCGGGCACGTGAACTCGCCGTTGGAGCGGTAGCGGATGCGCGCCGCCTCGGAGACGATCTGGTCGTAGGCCGGGTAGACGTAGTCGGCGAACTGCACCTCCACGCAGGGCTTGAGGCCGTAGGCCGCCATGCCGATGGCGGCGCCGACGATGCCGGACTCGCTGATTGGCGTGTCGAAGCAGCGCGTCTTGCCGTACTTCTGCTGCAGGCCTTGCGTGCAGCGGAAGACGCCGCCGAAGTAGCCGACGTCTTCGCCGAAGACGACGACGCTGTCGTCGCGCGCCATGGAGACGTCCATGGCGCTGCGGATCGCCTCGATCATGGTCATGCGGGCCATGGCTCAGACTCCCGCCTGCTGCCGCTGCCGGCGCAGGTGCGGCGGCATGGTGGCGTAGACACCCTCGAACATGTCGCGGATCGAGGGGTGGCGGCCGGAGTGCAGCGTGCCGTGCCGCTCGGCCTCCTTCTGCGCGCCGATCACCGTGTCCATGACCTCGGCCTCGGCCTGCTTGTGCCGTTCCTCGCTCCAGAGCTGCCGCTTGATCAGGTGGTTCTTCAGCCGGATCACGGGGTCGCCCAGGGGCCAGGCGTCGGACTCGGCCTTCGGGCGGTAGGCCGTGGGATCGTCGGAGGTCGAGTGCGCGCCGACGCGGTAGGTGACGTACTCCACCAGCGTGGGCCCGAGGTTGCGTCGGGCGCGCTCGGCTGCCCACTTCGCCACGGCGTGGACGGCGAGGTAGTCGTTGCCGTCGACGCGCAGCGCTGGCAGCCCGAAGCCGAGCCCGCGGGCGGCGAAGGTGCCCGAGCCGCCGCGTGCGATCCCCTGGAAGGTCGAGATGGCCCACTGGTTGTTGACAATGTTCAGCACCACCGGCGCGCGGTAGGTGGAGGCGAAGACCAGCGCGGCGTGGAAGTCCGACTCGGCGGTGGAGCCGTCGCCCACCCAACCA
>DATEDK010000420.1:0-2093 GCA_035281685.1 Kiloniellales bacterium
CCCGGCACCGGCTGGCACGGGCGCGTGTGGCGGCTCTCGCTGCCGATCATCGTCGCCAACCTGACGCAGCCGCTGATGGGCATGGTGGACAGCGCCATCATGGGCCACCAGCCCGACCCGGCGCTGATCGGCGCCGTCGCGGTCGGCGCGCTCATCTTCTCGCTGCTCTACTGGGGCTTCGGCTTCCTTCGGATGGGCACCACCGGCTTCGCGGCGCAGGCCTTCGGCGCGCGCCAGCGGGAGGAGCTCGCCGCCTGCCTGGCGCGGCCGATGCTGCTCGCCATGCTGCTGGGCGGCATCATCGTCGCCTGCCAGGGCCCGATCGCCGATCTCGCCTTCGCGATGATCGAGCCCAGCGAGGCGGTCGAGGCGCCGGCGCGCCTCTATGTCGAAATCCGCATCTGGTCGGCACCGGCGAGCCTGGCAGCCTACGTCGTGGTCGGCTGGCTGCTGGCCGTGCAGGACACCCGCTGGGTGCTGGCACTCAGCGTCATCACCAACCTGCTGAACCTCTTCTTCTGCCTCTTCTTCGTGCTGGCGCTGGACTGGGGCATCGCCGGCGTGGCCGCGGGCACGCTCTGCGCCGAGTACGCCACGCTCCTGATCTCGATCCCCGTGCTCGCCTGGAAGCTCGGCCGGCACGGCGCAGCGCCGGGCTGGGCGCGGGTCTTCGAGCCGCGGCGGCTGCTGGCGTTGCTCAGGGTCAACGCCGACCTCTTCCTGCGCACGATCGCGCTCGAGGCCGTGTTCTTCACCTTCACCACCGCCGGCGCCCGGCAGAGCGACGCGATCCTCGCGGCGAACGCCCTGCTCCTGCACCTGCACTCGCTCACCGCCTACGCGCTCGACGGCTTCGCGCACGCCACCGAGACACTGGCCGGTGCCGCCTGGGGCGCCCGCCAGCGCAGTGCCTTCAAGGGCGCGATCGAGGCCTCGACGCTCTGGGCCGCGATCTTCGCGATCCTCTTCGCCATCGCCTATGCCATCGCCGGGCCGGCCATCCTCAGGCTCTTCACCGATCACCAGGAGATCGTCGACGTCGCGCTCGAATACCTGCCGTGGATGGTGGTGGGTCCCCTGGTGTCGATCTGGTCCTACATGCTGGACGGCGTCTTCGTCGGCGCGACGCACACCGGGGCGATGCGCAATACCATGCTGCTGTCGCTGCTCGTCTTCCTCGGGCTCGTCTGGGTTCTGCTGCCGAGCGCCGGCAATCACGGCCTCTGGATCGCCTTCCTCGCCTTCATGCTGGCGCGCGGCCTCAGCCTGGGTGCGCTGCTGCCGGGGCTGCTGCGGCGCCTGCCCGCCTAGGCCCAACCGAAGGCGGCCGGGACCTCGAGGAGCGTCGCGAAGGGCCGCACGACGAAGCCGTCACGCGCTTCGCGCAGCGCACGCGCCCGCTCCATCTGGCCATGGCCGGTCGCCAGGTGCCCGCCGCCGGCGAGGCCCGCGGCACGGCCCGCCGCCATGTCGCTCGCCTGGTCGCCCAGGATCCAGGAGCGCTCGAGGTCGAGGCCCAGTGTCTTGGCCGCCAGCAGGAGCATCCCCGGCCGCGGCTTGCGGCAGGGATGGTCGGCCACGCGCCAGGGCGGCAGCGCCTCGGCATGGAAGGGGCAGGCAACCACGAGGTCGAGCGCTGCACCCTCCGCGGCCAGCAGCGCCTCGATGCGCGCCTGCGTGGCGGCGAAGGCCTCCCAGCCGTAGAGGCCGCGGCCGATGCCGGACTGGTTGGTCACCACAACGCTCCGCCAGCCGGCGCGGGCGGCCGCCAGCAGCAGGGCGGCCGCGCCAGGGTAGAGCCGCACGTCGGCGGGACGGTGCAGATAGCCCACCTCGCGCACCAGGAGGCCGTCGCGGTCGAGGAAGAGAGCCGGCAGCCCGGGCTCGCCCGCCGCCGGCTTGGCGCCGCCCGCTGCGGCCAGCCAGATGCCCTCCCTCAGCGGCCAGTCGGTCATGCGGGCCCGTCCATCCCCCCAGGAACGTCATCCTAGTATTGGCGCGGCGAGAACCGGAACAGGCCGACGAGCAAGCCGAGCCCGCCCATGACGAGGCGCAGGCCGCGCAGCATGCCGTCCCAACGCAGCAGCAGCGCA
>DATEDK010000421.1:0-4132 GCA_035281685.1 Kiloniellales bacterium
TTCGAGAGCGAGCTGGCTGCGACGGGCGGCGAGGCGGCGAGGCGCTACCTCGCCGGCCGCGGCCTGAAGCCGCAGACGATCCAGCGCTTCCGCCTCGGCTTCGCGCCCAATCGCCGTGGCGCGCTGCTGCGCCACCTCAAGGCCGAGGGCATCGAGGAGCCCGAGGCCATCGCGGCCGGCCTGGTGAAGAAGGACGAGGAAGGGCGCCTGCGGGAGTACTTCTTCGACCGGGTCGTCTTCCCGATCGCCGACAAGCGCGGCCGCGTCGTCGCTTTCGGCGGCCGCACGCTGGGGGACGGCCAGCCGAAGTACCTGAACTCGCCGGATGGCGTGCTCTTCCACAAGGGGCGCCTGCTCTACAACCTCGCCAATGCCGCCGAGGCGGCGCGGCGCGGCGAGGCCGTCCTGGTGGCCGAGGGCTACATGGACGTGATCGCGCTGGCCGAGGCCGGTTTCGAGGGCGCCGTGGCCCCGCTCGGCACCGCGGTCACCGAGGAGCAGCTTGGCGAGCTCTGGAAGCTGGTCGACGAGCCCGTGCTGTGCCTGGATGGCGATGCGGCCGGCCGTCGCGCGGCGCTTCGGGCGGCCGACCGGGCGCTGCCCCTGCTGGCACCGGCCAAGACCCTGCGCTTCGCCTTCCTGCCGGGAGGCGAGGATCCGGACAGCCTGCTGCGGAGCGGCGGCCTGGAGGCCCTGAAGACGGCTTTCGCCGCTGCCCGGCCTCTGGCCGACGTGGTCTACGACAAGGTTGCCGAGCCGCTCCGGCTGGAAACCCCGGAGAGCTGGGCTGCGCTGAAGGCAGGGCTGGAGCAGGCGGTCGGCACGATCCGCGACGCCAGCGTCGGCAAGCTCTACCGCGACCACCTGCTGGACCGCTTCTATGAGGCCCGCCGCAAGGCCCGCGGCTTCTCCCAGGGCCGCCCCGGCCGCCAGCCCTGGCGCGGGGCCAAGGGCTGGCGGGGGCCGCCGGAACCGCCGGTCGCCAGCTTCGGCAAGCTGCCGCGGCCGGAGCGCCTGCCGGTGCTGGCCGACGCCGCCCTCCTGGCCATCGCCATCAACCATCCGATGAGCCTGATCGACTCCCTGGAGGAGGTATCGGCCCTGGAGCTTGCCAGCCGACGGTTGCAGAGGCTGCGCGACGGGCTGATCACCGCCCTGGCGGAAGCGCCCGATCTTGACAGGGAGGCGCTTACAAGCCACTTGTCTCGCCTAGGCTTGGACGAAGCGCTCGCTGCGGTCCTCTCTCCGGCCGTTTACGCCTTTTGCGCGTCGGCACGCCCCGAGGCACCCATGGACCTGGCACGGCAAGCGCTGGATGCGATCCTGGCCGACCATGCCGCGCGGCAGGCGAACGAGGCCGTCGAGGAAGCCAGGCGTCGCCTGGCCGACGAGCCGAGCGAGGAAAATCTGGCGCGCGTCCAGGCGGCGCTGCAGCTGCAGCGGCAGGCAGAGGCGCGGCGCGGCGGGGGCGAGATCGTTTAGGGCAGGGGACGAAGGCGGGCGGCGGCCGGGCGGTCGTTGCCGGCGCGCATGCGGGGCGACAGGAACGTGAAGATGGCGGCGAAGGCGCAGGAAAACCAGCAGGGCCAGACGAGCGACGAGGCCGTCGACGGCGCGCTCATGGATGTGACGGCGGCCGCGGTCAAGAAGATGATCGCCAAGGCCAAGGAGCGCGGCTACGTCTCCTATGACGAGATCAACCAGGTCCTGCCGCAGGACCAGGTCTCTTCCGAGCAGATCGAGGACACGCTGGCGATCCTCTCCGAGATGGGGATCACCGTCGTCGACAACGAGGAGCAGGAGGAAGAGGAGGAGGCGCGCAACGAGGACGAGGAGAGCCCGTCCCCGGCCGGCAACATCTCCGACGAGGATGTCGGGCGCACCGACGATCCCGTGCGCATGTACCTGCGCGAGATGGGCTCGGTCGAGCTGCTCTCGCGCGAGGGCGAGATCGCCATCGCCAAGCGCATCGAGGCCGGCCGCGAGAAGATGATCGGCGGCCTCTGCGAGTCGCCGCTCACCATCCACGCGCTGCTGCACTGGCGCCAGGCGCTGATGAACGGCGAGATCCTGCTGCGCGACATCATCGACCTCGACGCCACCTACGGCGCCGGCCCCGACACCGAGGGCGACGGCGCGGACGGCGGCGAGGTGCGCCCTCCGGTCGAGGGCGGCAAGCCGGCGGAAGTGAAGCACCGCGGCGTCAACGGCCAGCCGGCCGAGGCCGCCGGCGCGCGCGGCGACGGCGAGCCGCCGATCCCGGGCGAGGAGAGCGAGGACGACGAGGACGACGAGAACGCCATGTCCTTGTCGGCCATGGAGCAGGCGCTGCTGCCGCAGGTGCTGGGCAACCTCGACGCCATCGCCGACACCTACAAGCGGCTGATGAAGGTGCAGGAGAAGCGGCTCGAGGTGCTGACCAAGGGCGCCAAGGTGCCGCCGCTCACCGAGAAGCGCTACGAGAAGCTCAAGGAAGAGCTGATCCAGCAGATGAAGTCGATCCGCTTCAACAACAGCCGGATCGAGGCCCTCCTGGAGCAGCTCTACGGCTACTCGAAGAACCTGCTGATGGCCGAGGGCAAGCTGATGCGGCTGGCCGACCGCTGCGGTGTGCCGCGCGACCAGTTCCTGGCGCAGTACCAGGGCAAGGAGCTCGATCCGCGCTGGCTCAGCCGCGTGAAGCGCCTGGCGCACAAGGGCTGGCACAAGCTGGCCGATCGCCACGCCGAGGAAGTGCGCATCGTGCGCGACGACATCCAGGCGACCTCCGAGCAGGTCGGCCTGCCGATCAGCGAGTTCCGCCGCGTCGTCAACATCGTGAAGTCGGGCGAGCGCGAGGCCTCGCGCGCCAAGACCGAGATGGTCGAGGCCAACCTGCGCCTGGTGATCTCGATCGCGAAGAAGTACACGAACCGCGGCCTGCAGTTCCTCGACCTGATCCAGGAAGGCAACATCGGGCTGATGAAGGCGGTCGACAAGTTCGAGTACCGCCGCGGCTACAAGTTCTCGACCTACGCCACCTGGTGGATCCGGCAGGCGATCACCCGCTCGATCGCCGATCAGGCGCGCACCATCCGCATCCCGGTGCACATGATCGAGACGATCAACAAGCTGGTGCGCACCAGCCGCCAGATGCTGCACGAGATCGGCCGCGAGCCGGCGCCGGAGGAATTGGCCGAGCGCCTCGGCATGCCGCTCGAGAAGGTGCGCAAGGTGCTGAAGATCGCCAAGGAGCCGATCAGCCTCGAGACGCCGATCGGCGACGAGGAGGACAGCCACCTCGGCGACTTCATCGAGGACAAGAACGCGGTGCTGCCGCTGGACGCCGCGATCCAGGCGAACCTGCGCGAGACGACGACGCGCGTGCTGGCGACGCTGACGCCGCGCGAGGAGCGCGTGCTGCGCATGCGCTTCGGCATCGGCATGAACACCGACCACACGCTGGAAGAGGTCGGCCAGCAGTTCAACGTCACGCGCGAGCGTATCCGCCAGATCGAAGCCAAGGCCCTGCGCAAGCTGAAGCACCCGAGCCGCAGCCGGAAGCTCAGAAGCTTCTTGGATAACTAGTACTTCCCTCCACCATGCGCAGCATGGGGGAGGGCCAGGGAGGGGGTGTCGACAGAAGAGCTGCTTCGTCTGGACCCCCTCCCTAACCCTCCCCCACGCTTTGCGTGGTGGAGGGGACTGCTCGCCCACGCGATTGAAGTCACGGCACCGGCTGCATTCGCCGCGCCCGCCTGTCGGTTCTTCACTTGCCCTGGAACAGCGGCCGCGCGAGTGTCAGCGCGCGCTGGTTGGCGACGGTGATGTTGCCCGGCTCCAGTGCCGCGGCGATGGCGTCCGCTGTCAGCGGCGTCAGGATCCAGCCGAGCGGTGCCTTGCGCACCGGCTCGGCCAGCGCGCCGCTGGCCTCGAGACTGAATTCCACCAGGGCGATGCGCCTGAAGGCGCGCGGCACCAGGGCCTGCAGATTGGCCACGGTCTCCGACAGCCGATAGCTGGCCTCCAGTCCATGCGCCTTGCGCGCGGCATAGACCGCGTAGGCCGGACCCAGGAGATCGGTGAAGGCGGCCGGCGGTGCCTTCAGAGGCTGGCCGCTGTCCTCCTTGAGGATGGCGCCGACCTCGGGATC
>DATEDK010000422.1:0-3254 GCA_035281685.1 Kiloniellales bacterium
AGCCAGGTGAGGCCGGCTTCCTCGATCAGCGCCAGCGTGTCGCGATGCTGCGCCTCGGTCTCGGTCGGGAAGCCGGCAATGAGGTCGGCGCCGAGCACCACGTCGGGGCGGAGCGCGCGGGCGCGCTCGGCTACGGCGATCACGTCGCCGCGCAGGTGCCGGCGCTTCATGCGCTTCAGGATGAGGTCGGCGCCGGACTGCACGGAGAGATGCAGGTGTGGCATCAGCCGCGGCTCCGTCGCCAGCAGGCGGAAGAGCTCGTCATCGATGGCCGCTGGATCGAGCGAGGAGAGCCGCAGGCGCGGCAGCGCCGGCACCGCGGCGAGCAGCGCGCGGCAGAGGTCGCCAAGGCGCGGGTTGCCCTCCAGGTCGCTGCCCCAGCCGGCGATGTCGACGCCGGTCAGCACGAGCTCGCCCACACTCGTCCTACCTGGGCCGGCCTCGACCAGACGCCGCGCCTCCGCGACCACGCTCTCCACCGGCACCGAGCGGTTGTTGCCGCGGCCGAAAGGGATGATGCAGAAGGTGCAGCGGTGGTCGCAGCCCTGCTGGACCTGCAGGAAGGCTCGGCTGCGCTCGGCGAAGGCGTGCGTCAGATGACTCGCCGTCTCCCTGAGGCGCAGGATGTCGTCGACCTGCACGCGCGGCTGCGTCCCCGCCGCCCAGCTCTCCGGCCTCAGCTTCTCGCCGTTGCCGAGCACGCGGCTCACCTCGGGCATGGCGGCGTAGCGCGCGGGATCGATCTGCGCGGCGCAGCCGGTGACGACGATCTCCGCTGCGGGATGCTCGCGCCTGGCCTTGCGGATCGCCTGGCGCACCTGGCGCTCCGCCTCGGCGGTGACGGCGCAGGAGTTGACGATCACCAGGTTCTCGCGGCCGGCGGCATGGCCGCGCATGACCTCGCTCTCGTAAGCATTGAGGCGGCAGCCGAAAGAGAGGACGACCGGCCCCGCAGCCTTTGCGGGGATGGTCATCCCCGAACCTCTGGGGCCAGGAGCTCCGGCGCGAGCGTGCCGTGGAAGGAAAGCGACACGGGGCCGGTCATCTCGACGTGGTTGTACTCGCGCCACCAGATCGAGAGCTCGCCGCCGTCGAGGCGCGTCTTCACCCTGCGGCCGACCAGGCCGCGCCGGCAGGCGTTGACCGCGGCGGCCGAGGCGCCCGTGCCGCAGGCCTCGGTGATGCCCACACCGCGCTCCCAGACGCGCACGCGCAGCTCGTCGGGACCGACGAGCTGCGCGATGCCGACGTTCACGCGCTCGGGAAAGAGCGGGTCGCGCTCGATCTCGGGTCCGAGCGTCGCGAGATCGACCTTCTCCGCATCGTCGACGAAGAAGGTGACGTGCGGGTTGCCCAGCGAGAGCGCCGCCGGATCCTTCAGCGGGCCCTTGCTGAAGGTGAGCGTGCGGGTGTCCGCCTTCCTCGCCAGCGGGATTTCCTTCCAGTCGCTGCGGGCGTGGCCGAGGTCGACGGTCATGCGCCCGTCGTCCTCGCGCCGGCAGATCAGCTCGCCGCCGATCGACTGCAGCATCACCCACTTCTCCGTGCGCTCCTGCAGCAAGAGCGCGGCAACGCAGCGCGTGCCGTTGCCGCAGGCGCCGCTTTCGCTGCCGTCGGCGTTCCAGAAGGTGAGCTTGGCGGTGTACTCGCCCTCGCCGGGGTTGATGGCGATGAGCTGGTCGTAGCCGACGCCGCGGTGCCGGTCGGCGATGCGCCGCAGCGCCTCGACCGAAGGCTGGAAGGGCTCCTTGCGGGCATCGACGATGACGAAGTCGTTGCCCAGCCCGTGCATCTTGATGAAGGCGCGGCCGTTCTCGCTCATGGCGCGGAGGTTATAGGCAGCCGCCGCTCGCCTATCAACGCCATGCGACCGCGTAAACTTCGACCGGCTGGTTGAACCCCTTCAATGTGCGCGGCCCCAGCGCCTGCAGCGGCACCTCGCCGTGCAGCGTCTCGCGCACCAGGGCGCTGACCCAAATGCTGCTGGGATCGGCCGACTGGCAGAGGCGGGCCGCCAGATGAACCGTGGCGCCGAACAGGTCGTTGCTGTCCTCTACCGGCTCGCCGGCATGGATGCCGATCCGCAGCGCCAGCGCCTCCCCGCTACCCTGGTTGAACTTGTCCAGTGAGCGCTGGATGTCCCGCGCGGCCGAGATCGCCGGGTCGCTGCCGGCGAAGGCCGCCATGATGCCGTCGCCGGTGTGCTTCACCTCCCGACCGCCGTGCGCGCCCAAGGCCCGGCGCACCAGGGAATCGTGCGCGCGGATCATCTCTACGCCGCGCTCATCGCCCAGCCGCTCGACCATGGCGGTGGAGCCGACGATGTCGGTGAACATCACCGCCCGAAAGGCCGGGTCCTCCCGCGCCGGCGCTGCCGTGGCGCCGTGTGGCGGATCGGTGATGCGGCCGAGGAAGGCCTCCACCGCCGAAAGGTCGACCGGGATGATGTCTTGCGCGACGTCACCGTGCGCTTCCGCGTGCACGCGCTGGGCAGTCTCCTTGTCCGGCGCGTCGATCAGGCAGAAGCCGCTGCCGCGCTTCTCGTCGAACCAGTAGGTCAGGAAGCGCACTCCATACTTGCCCTCGACCTCCAGGTCCTTGCGATGCGCCTCGGCGACGTCTGCCGCGGTCATGGAGCTCAAGTCGTGACGATCGAGAAAGATGGGCATGGGGCGCGCCTCCTGCCGTCAGACTGCCCGAGGTAAGCCCGAGAGAGAAGCCGAGGGTCCGTCAATTGGTTGGCAAGGCCCCCGCTTCCGCGCCCTGAGCGCCTGGGGCATCCTCGCGCCCCTGATGGTGGGGCGGCATCCCGACGACTATCCCAGGGCGGCGCTGGTGACCGGCGCGGCACGGCGCATCGGGCGGGCGATCGCGCTCGACCTCGCGGCGCGCGGCTTCGCTGTCGGCGTGCACTACAACGCCAACGAAGCCGCGGCCGCCGGGCTGGTGCGCGAGATCGAGGCCGGCGGCGGCCGGGCCGCGGCGCTGCGGGCCGATCTCGCCAAGGAGACGGAGACCGCGCGGCTCATCGAGGCGGCGGCGCAGCGCCTGGGGCCGCTGGGCCTCCTGGTGAACAACGCCTCGGTCTTCCGCTACGACGACATCGCCACGGTGACCCGCGAGACCTGGGACGCGCACCTCGAGCCCAACCTGCGCGCGCCGCTGGTGCTGACGCAGCACTTCGCCGAGCTCCTGCCCAAGGACCTGGGCGGGCTGGTGGTGAACCTTCTGGACGCGCGCGTGCTGCACCCCTC
>DATEDK010000423.1:0-5805 GCA_035281685.1 Kiloniellales bacterium
AGTCCCGGCTCGTCGTCCTCGGCGACCGGCGGCTTGCCCGGGTCGCCGACGGTGAACTGGGTGGCCGCCTTGGATGCCTCGTCGAAGGCGTAGCGCAGCGGGTTGGAGAGTACGGCGATCGTGCCCAGGCTGATGTTGACCGCCGGGGTGCCCTTCACGCGCACGAGGCCGTCGACGATCTCGAGGTCGTCCTCGTTGGCCTCCAGCGCCTCCGCCGCGATGCGGATCGCCTTCGCGCGCACCATCCGCGCGGTGAGCGCGACGGCTGAGCCGCTCATGACGGCAGCGCGAGATGCGAACGTGCCGACGGCGTACGGCATCCGCCTCGTGTCACCCGAGACCACCTCGACGTCGTCGAACGGCACCCCGAGCTCGTCCGCCACGATCTGCCCGAACGCCGTTCGGTGGCCCTGCCCCTGCGACGTCAGGCCGATCGCGACCTTGACCTTGCCGGTGGTCTCGACCTGGATGTGCGCCCCTTCGTAGGGCCCGACGCCGGTGCCCTCCACGTAGCACGCCAGCCCGATGCCGACCCGCCTCTCGGCAGCGGCCATCTCCGCGCGGAACGACTCGAACTCGTCCCACCCGACCAGTTTCTTCAGCTTCTCCAGCGACGCCGGGAAGTCGCCCGAGTCGTAGACCGGGCCCATCGCCGAGGTGTAGGGCAGGTCCTGCGGCCGGATCAGGTTGCGCAGGCGGATCTCGAGCGGCGAGACGCCCATGACGCGCGCCGCCTCGTCGACGACGCGCTCGACGATGTAGGCGGCCTCCGGCCGTCCGGCGCCCCGATAGGCGTCGACCGGCACGGTGTGCGTGAAGACGCACTTCACGTTCGCGAAGACCGCCGGGATGCGGTAGAGCCCGGACATCATTCCGGTCGAGGCGCCGGTCGGCACGAAGGGCGCGAAGTTCGAGAGATAGGCGCCGAGATTGGCGACGGTGGCGATGCGCAGCGCCAGGAAGCGGCCCTCGGCGTCGAGCGCCAGCTCGGCGGTGCTGACGTGGTCGCGGCCCTGCGTGTCGCTGAGGAAGGCCTCGGCGCGATCGCTGGTCCACTTCACCGGCCGGCCGATGAGGCGCGCGGCGTGCAGCACCAGCACCTGCTCGGGATAGAGGAAGATCTTCATGCCGAAGCCGCCGCCGACGTCGGGCGAGACGAGGCGGAGCTTCTCCACCGGCATGCCCAGCACCTGGGCCAGCTGCGGGCGCAGCCGGAAGATGCCCTGGTTGCCGGTGGTCATGGTGAGCTGGCCGGTCGCCGCATCGTATTCGCCGAGCGCGCCCCGCGGCTCCATCGAGCTCACGACGATGCGGTTGTTGACGATCTCGATGCGGGCGACGTGCTCTGCGTCGGTGAAGGCGGCGGCGACCTTCGCTTCGTCGCCGTGCACGTAGTCGAGGCAGAGGTTGCCCGGTGCCTCGGCATGCACCTGCGCCGCGCCCTCGGACAGCGCCTCGGCGGTCGAGGTCACCGCAGCCTGCGGCTCGTAGTCGACCTCGATCAGCTCGGCCGCGTCGCGGGCGGCGGCCAGGCTATCGGCGACCACGAAGGCGACTGCGTCGCCGACGTGCCGGCAGCGTTCGCCGGCCAGGATCGGGTAGCGCGGCTGGATGGTCGGGCTGCCGTTGCGGCCCTTCATCGGCGCGACGCAGGGGATGGAGCCGATGCCGGCAGCGTCGAGGTCCATGGCGGTCAGCACCGCCAGCACGCCCGGCGCCTGGCGGGCGGCCGCGACGTCGAGGCGGGTGATGAGCGCGTGGGCGAGCGGGCTGCGCAGCACGTAGCCGTAGGCCTGGCCGGGGCGATTCACGTCGTCGCCGTATTGGCCCTGGCCGGTCAGCAGCCGCTCGTCCTCGACGCGGCGGACGGCCTGGCCGACGCCGAACTGTCCCATGATCGGTGGTCCCTTTTGGATGGAGCGGGGAGGAGGTCTCCAGAGACTATAGGAACGCCCTCCGCCATCGCCAAGGCGCCGGGTTGCATTTCATCCCCGTGTCATCGGGGGCGCGTCCGATTGTCAGAACGCGAGTCTGGCCGCAAGCTGGCTGGAGCTCTTCAGGGAGTGGCGCATGTCGGATCAGGGGGACCGCGCCCTGCATCGGCTTTTGTTCTTCGCGCTGGTCGTCGGCATCGGCGCGCTCACGATCTACTCCATGATCGTCGGGCGCGACATCCTGCTGCCGCTCGTGGTCGCCTTCGTCGTCTGGTACTTCGTGAACGTGCTTGCCGCGGCGTTGCGGCGGATCACCCGCGAGCGCCTGCCCGGCTGGCTTGCCGTCACCCTGGGCGCCATCGGCGTGCTCGGACTCTGCTGGGCGATCGGCGACATGCTGGCCGGCAACATCGCGGTCATCGCCGACGAGCTGCCGGGCTACGAGGCGAAGTTCGACGCCTTGATCGCGGAGTGGACCACCGCCTTGGGGTTCAAGGACCCGCCCCGTGTCGCGGAGCTGATCGGACGGATCGACCTGCAGGCCTGGGCGCGCTCGGCCGCCTCGGCCATCGCCGGCTTTGCCGGCAACGCCGGACTCGTCCTGGTCTACGTGTTCTTTCTCCTGCTCGAACAAGGCGGCTTCAGACGCAAGCTGTCGCGGCTGATCAACAACGAACCGCGCGAAGCCGAGACTCGCGCCGTCATCGGCAGGATCCACCAGGACCTGCAGACCTACATCCGGGTGAAAGTCCTGCTCGCCCTGGTCGGGGCCGTGGCCGGCTGGGCCATCATGGTCGCCGTCCGCCTCGACTTCGCGCCCTTCTGGGCGGCACTCCTGTTCCTGACCTACTTCATCCCGGTGATCGGCACGCCCGTCGCCCTGATCGGCCCCGCGATCTTCGCGCTGGTGCAGTTCGAGACGCTGACGCCCTTCCTGATCGTGGTGCTGGGCAATCTCGCCCTGCAGCTCGTCCTGGAGAACTTCATCGAGCCCATGATGATGGGCCGGTCGCTGAACCTCAGCCCCTTCGTCAGCATCGTCGCGCTGGTGGTGTTCGGCGCGATCTGGGGACTGGTCGGCATGGTGCTCTGCGTGCCGATCCTGGTCTCGATCGTCATCGTGCTGGCGCACTTCCAGCGCACGCGCGGGCTCGCGATCCTGCTCTCCGCCAAGGGCGAGGTCAGCGACCTCAGGCGCCCCGCGGCGCCGAGAGCCTGAGCCAGAGGTAGCCGGCGAGCGCAGAGACCAGGGAGCCCAGGAGCGTGCCGATGCGTACGGCCACGCCCGCTGCCGGGTCGTCGAACGCCAGCGTGCCGATGAAGAGGCTCATCGTGAAGCCGATGCCGGTCAGCAGCGCCACGCCGTAGAGCTGGCTCCATGTCACGCCCTCAGGCAATTGCGCCAGGCGCAGCCGCACGGCGGCCAGGCTGAAGAGGAACACGCCCAGTTGTTTGCCGAGGAAGAGGCCGAGCGCTATGCCGAGCGGCAGGGGTTCGAACAGCGCGGCAAGGTTGACGCCAGCCAGCGACACGCCGGCATTCGCGAAGGCGAAGAGCGGCATGATGCCATAGGCGACCCAGGGGTGCAGCCGATGCTCGAGAACCGCGAGCGGCGATTCCTCCTCCCCTCGGCGCCGATCGGAGGGGATGAAAGCAGCGGCCACCACGCCGGCGAGCGTGGCGTGCACGCCGGATTCCAAAACGCAGATCCACAGGAACAGCGCGATCAGCAGGTACGCGGTGAGGTTGCGCGTGCCGAAGCGGTTGAGCAGCAGGAGGCCGACTGCGCTGCCAGCCGCAAGGCTCAGCGACGTTAGCGAGAGATTGCTGGAGTAGAAGAAGGCGATGATGACGATCGCGCCGAGGTCGTCGATGATCGCCAGCGCCAGCAGGAACACCTTCAGGGCCACCGGGGCTCGCTGCCCCAACAGCGAGAGCACGCCGAGCGCGAAGGCGATGTCGGTGGCGGCCGGGATAGCCCAGCCGCGTGGCGCTTCCTGCCAGTTGAGCGCCAAGTAGATTCCAGCCGGTGCCGCCATGCCGCCCAGCGCGGCCAGCAGCGGCAGCGATGCCTTGCTCCAGCTGGAGAGCTCGCCGCTCATCACTTCCCGCTTGATCTCCAGGCCGACCAGCAGGAAGAAGATCGCCATCAGGCCGTCGTTGATCCAAAGGAGCAGCGGCTTGTCCAGGCCCTCGCCGTCCACCAGCAGGGATACCCGGGTAGACAGCAGCGCGTCGTAGGTTCCGGCCAGCGGCGAGTTGGCGATCGCCAGCGCGAGCGCCGCCGCCGCCATCAGCAGCAGTCCCGAGGCGGCCTCGAGGTTCAGGAAGCGTCCGATCGCCGCAGCCAGCTCGGCGATAGCCCCGGTTCCGGCCGGCTGGCCCTCTCCTGTGTGCTGGTTCACTGCCGTTCCAAGGTGCGTGTGATCTCCTGCCACCTAGAAATCGAAAAGGCGTCACGCCTTGCCGCGGCTCTGTCAAGAATTTGCCACGGCTGAAAGGCGGGATGCCGGGGTCCGACCCAGCGTACTACCGCCCAGGAAAGCAGAGAGCCAGCCATGTTCAGTTTCGCCAGCGCCGACGCCTTCGATCCTCTGCTGTGGAGCGGGATGCTGGTCGTCGCCACCCTCGCGGCTCTCGGGCTCACCAGCTGGTGGGAGCGCCGGACGCGTCACGGCCACCGCCGTCGCGACCGGCTGCAGCTCCGCTAGCGTGAAAGCAAGCGGGCCGCCGCCACGGCATGAGCCCAGCCCACACCTTCTAACGAGTTGAAATCGTCTTCGGATTGGGTTTCGATTCCTGAACGGCAAGAGCGACCCTAGCAACGGAGTCGCGCAGCCGCAGGAGGATCATGAGCCGAAGCGCTCCGACCCTGTCCGCGGACGGCCAGACCGACCCGAAGCCCGCCAGCCGGCGCCGCGAGCTCGGCGTCTTCCTGTTGCTGGCCTTCGGCATCTGGCCGGTGATCGCCGTCGCCGCGGTTGGCGGCTACGGCTTCCTCGTCTGGATGTGGCAGCTGATCTTCGGGCCGCCCGGACCACCGGGCTAGCGCCATGGCCGCACCGCAGACCCTCGACCGCCGCAGTTTCCTCAAGGGACGCACGCAGCTGCATGTCGCGAGCGCGGTCGTCCTCGCGCGGCCGGGCGACGAGCCGGCGGTCAGGGCCGAGCTCGGCCGCCTGCGGGGCGTGGAAGTGCACGCCGCCAGCAACGGGCGGCTGGTGGTCGTCATCGAGGGCGACAGCAGCGGCGACGTCGGACGCCTCCTCGCCCAGCTGTCGGCGATCCGCGGCGTCATCGCCGCCAACCTGGTCTACGAGGAAATGATGGAGCAGGGGAGGTCCGCCGGTGACGGCAGCTGAGCTCAGCCGGCGCGATCTCCTGAAGGCGAAGGCGGCGGCGGTCGCCGCCGCTGCCGCCGGGATCGCGCTTCCGGCCGTCGCGCAGCCGGTCCCGGGCGGCGTCGAGAGCCTGGAGATCAAATGGTCCAAGGCCCCCTGCCGGTTCTGCGGCACCGGCTGTGGCGTCATGGTCGGCGTCAAGGCGGGCCAGGTCGTGGCCACGCACGGCGACATGCAGGCGGAGGTCAATCGCGGCCTCAACTGCGTCAAGGGCTACTTCCTTTCGAAGATCATGTACGGCGCCGACCGCCTGACCCGGCCGCTGCTGCGCAAACGCGGCGGCGTCTTCGCCAAGGATGGCGAGTTCGAGCCGGTCTCCTGGGACGAGGCCTTCGCCGTCATGGCGGAGAAGCTGAAGCAGGTCCTCAAGGAGAAGGGACCCACCGCCGTCGGCATGTTCGGGTCCGGCCAGTGGACGATCTTCGAAGGCTATGCCGCGACCAAGCTGATGCGGGCCGGGTTCCGCTCCA
>DATEDK010000424.1:0-3372 GCA_035281685.1 Kiloniellales bacterium
TCCTCCGAGGAGAGCATCTGCCGGTGCACCGGGAAGCGCTTGTCCTTGGTGGCGCGCAAGGCTTCGGCGACGCTCATCGTCTCGGTGTTGCGGATCACCTCCTTGATCGCCATGACCGAGAGCGGCGCGCCGTCGACGATGAGCTGGGCATATTCCCTCGCCTTCGCCATCAGGCCGGCGAGCGGGACGACGGCGTTGATCAGCCCGAAGTGCAGCGCCTCCGAAGCCGGCATGCGCCGGCCGGTCAGCAGCAGGTCGAGCGCGACGCGATAGGGCAGCTGCCGCGGCAGGCGCTGCAGCCCGCCGGCGTCGGCCGCGACGCCGACCGCCGTCTCCGGCAGCGCGAAGGTGGCATGGTCGGCGGCGACGATCAGGTCGCAGGCCATGGCGAGCTCGAAGCCGCCGCCGATGGCGGCACCGTTCACCGCCGCGATCACCGGCTTGTCTAGGTAGAGCTCGACCAGGCCGGCGAAGCCGCCCGGGCCATAGTCGTCGTCCTCGCTGGCACCCTCGGCCGCCGCCTTCAGGTCCCAGCCGGCGGAAAAGATGCGCTCGCCGCCGCCGGTGACGATGGCGCAGCGCAGGCCGTCGTCGTCGCGATAGCCGACGAAGGCCTCGCCCAGCGCTCGGCTGGTGGCGGGATCGATGGCATTGGCCTTGGGCCGGTCCAGGGTGATCTCCAGGACCGGCCCCTCGCGCCGGAGCCTGACCGCTTCGCTCATGGTCAGAAGCTCACCTGGTCGCCGCCCTTGAGATTCAGCATCTTGCGCGCCTCGTCCGGCGTGGCGACCTCGAGCGACAGGTCCCCCAGGATGCGCCGGATCTTCGACACCTGCTCGGCATTCGACTTCGCCAGCTTGCCCTTGCCGATGTAGAGCGAGTCCTCCAGGCCGACGCGCACGTGGCCGCCCATGATCGCGGCCTGGGTCACGAAGTTCATCTGGTGGCGTCCCGCGGCGAGCACGGACCAGTGGTAGTCCTCGCCGAACAGCTTGTCGGCGATGCGCTTCATGTGCGCCAGGTTCTCCGGGTCGGCGCCGATGCCGCCGAGGATGCCGAAGATCGTCTGCACGAAGAGCGGCGGCTTGGCGAGCTTGCGATCGACGAAGTGGGCGAGGTTGTAGAGGTGGCCGACGTCGTAGCACTCGAACTCGAAGCGCGTGCCGCAACCCTCGCCCAGGTCCTTCAGCAGCCGCTCCATGTCCTTGAAGGTGTTCCGGAAGATGAAATCGCGCGTCATCTCGAGGTGATGGCGTTCCCACTCGTACTTGAAGTCCTTCATCTTCTCGAGAATCGGGAAGAGGCCGAAATTCATCGAGCCCATGTTGAAGGAGGCGACCTCCGGCTTGGCGGCGAAGGCGGCCGCCGTGCGCTGCTCCAGGGTCATGCCGTGGCCGCCGCCGGTGGTGATGTTGATGACGGCATCGCACTGCTGCTTGATGCGCGGCAGGAACTCCATGAAGACGGCGGGATCGGGCGTCGGGCGTCCGTCCTTCGGGTCGCGCGCATGGAGATGCAGGATCGAAGCGCCGGCTTCGGCGGCAGCCACCGCGTCGCGCGCGATCTCATCCGGTGTCAACGGCAGATGGGGCGACATGGTTGGCGTGTGGATCGAGCCGGTGACGGCACAGGTGATGATGACCTTCTCGCGCTTCGCGACCATGACGCTTCCCTCGCTTGAAAACCTTGCCTTTTCCCTAGACCCAGCCGCCGCTCAACGCCAGACGGCGCCGCAGACCCGCAGCAGGTTGCCGCCCAGCACGGCGCGCACGGCAGCCTCGCCGTAGCCCGCGCCCAGCATCAGCTCGACCAGCTCGGGCAGCTGCTCGGGCGTGGCGTAGCGCACGCCAGGCCATTTGGGATCGCGCGTATCGGGCCACTCGTCGGGCCGCGTGCGCATCCAGTCCATCAGCGGTTGCGCGTCGAAGACCACATCGAGGCCGAGCCCGACGTGCTCGGCGCCGACCAGCTGCACCACGTAATCGAGGTGGCGGAACAGCGAAGCGGTCTTCGCCGCCGGATCGCCCAGGTACATCGACGAGCCGGAGAGGCCGACCATGCCGCCGGTGGCCGCACAGCCGCGGATCATTTCGTCCGTCAGGTTGCGGTAGTGCGGATAGAGCGCGTCGACGTTGGAGTGGCTGAACACCACCGGCCGCGTCGCCTGCTGCAGCGCCTGCATCGCGGTGCGGCGGCCGCAGTGGCTGAGGTCGAGCAGCATCCCGACCCGTTCCATCTCGGCGATCAGCTTACGCCCGAAGGCGCTCAAGCCGCCGTCCTCGCGCTCGGCACAGCCGCCGCCGGCGGAGTTGGTCTGGTTGAAGGCGAGCAGCGTGTGCTTGACGCCCAGCCGGTAGAAGGCCTCCACCAGGTCGAGGTTGCGCTCGAGGCAGCGCGTGCCCTCGAAGTGCAGCGTGACGGCGAGCAGGCCCTGGGCGCGTGCCGCTTCGATCTCCTTGATGCTCTCGACCAGAACGGCGCCGGGCAACGCGCGCAGGCGTCGTCGCACGGCCGCGACGCGCGCGAAGGCCTCGCCGGCGGAGTGGTTGTCGCCGGCGATGGTGAGCGAGAGCACGTCGTAGCCCGCCTTCTGGAAGCGGGCGAGCTTGTCGAGGTCGTTGCCGACCCAGGGCTCGAGCGGCCAGACGTTGTCCCAGACCAGGGCGTCGGCCAGAAGTTCACGGGCAGCCATCATGACAGGAGCTCCAGTTTCACCGGCGTCGGCTCACGCACCGCGTCCAGCACGGGGCAGCCGCGCTCCACGGCGGCCATCAGACGCTTCAACTGCGCGGGCGAGGCGTCGCTCTCGAGCCTCAGGCCGATGTCGAGGGCTTTGAAGCCGGAGCGCACCTTCGGATCGGCATCGAAGAAACCGCGCACGTCGAGATTGCCCGCGATCGTCATCTCGATCGCGCCGATCCGGACGCCGAGCAGCGCCGCGTGGCAGCGCAGCGTGACCGCGATGGAGGCGCAAAGGCCGGTCATCATCACCTCGGCGGGATTGGCAGCCGTATCGCTGCCGCCGAAGGACTTCGGCTCATCGACGTAGATCGTGTGATGGCCGAAGCGGCCCTCGGTGCGGAACGGGCTTTCCTGGCGCACGGTGCCGGCCATGGACTCGCGGCAGGCCTCGGGGTCGCCCTGCCGGGCGACGCCGCGCCAGTGGATCATCTGCTCCTTCAGCGTGGCCACGGCCTAGAATTCCCACTCGATGTTGCCGTCGATGCCGATCAGCTGCCCGGTCACGTGCCGGGCCGCATCGGAGCAAAGGAACAGCACCATGTCGGCCAGCTCGGCCGGCGCGATCTTGCAGCGCATGGAGATGTAGCGGAGCTGCTCCTCCTCCACCTCGGCATAGGGGCGGCCGCTCTG
>DATEDK010000425.1:0-5028 GCA_035281685.1 Kiloniellales bacterium
AGCAGCGCCGAGCTGCACGAGACCCTGGCGGCGACGCGGCAGCACGGCTGCGTGCTGGCGGTCGACGAGTGCTACAGCGAGCTCTACACCGGCGCGGCACCGACCGGCGGGCTCGCCGTCGCGGCCGAGACGCCGGAGGGCGTGGGCGGTCTCGTGGTCTTCCACTCGCTCTCCAAGCGCTCCGGTGCGCCCAGCCTGCGCCTGGGCTTCATGGCGGGCGACGCGGCGCTGCTGCGCCTGGCAGAGGGACACCTGCGCTTCGGCGGCGCCGGCTTCTCCCTGCCGACGCTGGCGGCCGGCGCGGCGCTCTGGCGCGAGGAGAGCCACGTCGACGCGAATCGCGCCTACTACAACGGCAACCTCGCGCTCGCGGAGGAGATCCTCGGCCCCGGTTTCGGATGGCGGCAGCCGCAGGGCGGCTTCTTCGGCTGGGTCGACATCAGCGCCGGGCGCTATCGCGACGGCGTCAGCGCGGTGAGGGCCCTCTATCGGGAGGCCGGCATCGTTGCCTTGCCGGGCTCCTACCTCAGTCTCGCCGACCGGCCGGAGGAGCAGAACCCCGGCCTGCGCTACATCCGCCTCTCGCTCGCCGAGCCGCCGGAGATCCTGGGACCCGCCCTGACGCGCTTGTGCGAATCTCTGCTATGACAAGGCGGAGCGGCGGCTGGTCGACGGGATGGCATTGCGCAGCGAGACGGAGATTCCCACGCAACGAGGAGGCCGCGGCGCCATCTTCCCGGCCGGCGCCGGGGGCTGGTTCCGCCGGCGCTCCATGGAGCTGGCCGGCCTTCTGCTGCTGGCCCTTGCCGGCGCGCTGCTCGTCCTCTCCATCACCTACGATCCGAACGACCCGTCGCTGAACCGGGCGAGCGACGGGCCGGTCGAGAACGCGCTGGGCCTTCCCGGCGCCTACCTCGCCGACCTCTTCGTGCAGACTCTCGGCGTGGTCGCCTATCTGGTGCCGCTGCTGCTCTTCGCCTGGGCCTGGCGCCTCCTGGTGCATCGCGGCATCACGCAGTTCTGGTTGCGGCTCGCGGCCCTGCCGGCGGCGCTCTTCCTGCTCGCCATGGCGGCCTATGCACTTCCGGCGCCGGACGGCTGGAAGGTCTCCACCGGCCTGGGCGGCATCGCCGGCTTCGTGCTGATGAACGAGATGATGCCGCTCGTCGGTCTCGCCACCGGTCCGCTCGCGGTGATCGCCCTCTGCATGGGCGTGCTGGCCGCCGCCTACGCCTCGGGCATCACCTGGTCGCAATGGGACGCTGCGCTGCGCGCCGTCGCCGGTCTCGTGACCGGCATCGCCCGGCGCCGCGCGCCGCGCGAGGCGGACGAGCCCGATCCGCGCGCCGCGACCCGCGCCCAGGTCCATCGCGAGCCGACGGCGCCGCTGGTTCTGCAGGACCCGGCGACGGTCGCGGCCGAGGAGGAGCCGGACCGGCACGAGCCCGTTCTGGTGCTGGATCGCGGCGCCGAGCCGGAGGCGCCGGAGCCGGCGGCGGAACCGGCCGCGCCCAAGGTTCCCTTCCGCTCGAAATCGGCGAAGAAGCCGGCCGCCAGGCAGGGCCAGCTCGACCTGCGCCGGCGCGGCGACTACGTGCCGCCGCCCTTGGACATCCTGACGGTACCGGCGGCCAGCCGGGGCGACACCGGCGAGACGCGCGACGCCCTGGAGAAGAACGCGCGTCTGCTCGAGGGCGTGCTCGAGGACTTCGGCGTCAAGGGCAAGATCGTGAAGGTACGCCCCGGGCCGGTCGTCACCCGCTACGAGCTGGAGCCGGCGCCCGGCACCAAGACCAGCCGCGTCATCGGCCTCGCCGACGACATCGCGCGCTCGATGAGCGCGCTCTCCGTGCGCGTCGCCGTGGTGCAGGGCACCTCGGTCATCGGCATCGAGCTGCCCAACCACAAGCGCGAGACCGTCTATCTGGGCGAGCTCCTGGCCAGCGACGCCTACGCCGAGACCGCGCACAAGCTGCCGCTGATCCTGGGCAAGGACATCGGCGGCAGCCCGCAGGTGGTCGATCTGTCGCGCATGCCGCACCTCCTGGTCGCCGGCACCACGGGCTCGGGAAAGTCGGTTGCGATCAACGCGATGATCCTGTCGCTGCTGTACCGGCTCTCGCCCGAGCAGTGCCGGCTGATCATGGTCGACCCGAAGATGCTGGAACTTTCCGTCTATGACGGCATTCCGCACCTGCTGACGCCGGTGGTGACCGAGCCGAAGAAGGCCGTCGTCGCGCTCAAGTGGACGGTGCGGGAGATGGAAGACCGCTACCGCGCCATGTCGCAGCTCGGAGTGCGCAACGTGGACGGCTTCAACGCCCGCATCGAGGAAGCGCGCAGGACCGGTGAGGTGCTGACCCGGCGCGTGCAGACCGGCTTCGATCCGGACACCGGCCAGCCGGTGGTCGAGCAGCAGCCGCTCGACCTGGCGCCGCTGCCGCACATCGTGGTGGTGGTGGACGAGATGGCCGACCTGATGATGGTCGCCGGCAAGGACATCGAGGCCGCGGTGCAGCGCCTGGCGCAGATGGCGCGCGCCGCCGGCATCCACATCATCATGGCGACGCAGCGCCCCTCGGTCGACGTGATCACCGGCACGATCAAGGCGAACTTCCCGACCCGCATCTCCTTCCATGTCACCTCGAAGATCGACAGCCGCACCATCCTGGGCGAGCAGGGCGCCGAGCAGCTCCTGGGCCAGGGCGACATGCTCTACATGGCGCAGGGCGGCCGCATCACCCGCGTCCACGGGCCGCTGGTCACCGACGCCGAGGTCGAGGAGGTGGTGGCGCACTTGAAGACGCAAGGCCCGCCCTCCTACATGGACCAGGTCACCGCCGAGGAAGACGAGCTCAGCGGCACGGAGGGGGCGGAGGAGGAGGACGAGGGCGGCGATGCGCTCTACCAGGATGCCGTCGCCGTGGTGCGACAGCATGGCAAGTGCTCGACCTCCTTCGTGCAGCGCCACCTGCAGATCGGCTACAACCGGGCCGCCCGGATCGTAGAACGCATGGAAGCCGAGGGGATCGTCAGCCCGGCCAACCACGCCGGCAAGCGCGAGGTCATCGGTGCGGCGGGCCGCTAGGCCGCCGCGATTTCGACAGAATCGGAGCAGAAGGAACGGTCATGGATCGTCGCAGCTTTCTCGCCACCCTCGGCACGCTCGGGCTCGTCAGCCTGCTGGCGCCGGTGCTATCGCCCGCGCACGCCGCGCAGCCCCTGAACCTCAGCGCCAAGGACCGCGATGTACTGGAGAAGATCCAGAGCTACCTGAACGGCATCGACACGGTGCAGGCGCGGTTCCTGCAGTCGTCCTCGAACGGCTCCTATGCCGAGGGCGACATCTACATCGACCGGCCGGACCGCATGCGCTTCGAGTACGACCCGCCGGTGCCGCTCCTGATCATCGCCAGCGGCTCGACCATGGCGCTCTACGACAAGGAGCTGAAGCAGGTATCCCAGGTGCCGATCTGGGAGACGCCGCTGTGGTTTCTGTTCAAGGACAAGATCCAGCTGGACGAGAAGCTGGTGCTGACCGAGCTCACCTACGGCTCGGGCGCGGTCAACATCACGATCCAGGAGGAGCAGGCCGAGGGGAATCTCTCCTCGGTGAAGCTGACCTTCTCCGAGGCGCCGATCGAGCTGAAGCGCTGGGAGGTGGTCGACGCGCAGGGCGTGGTCGTGCAGACCGGGCTGATCAACCCGACCTACGGCGTCAGCCTGAACGAGGACCTCTTCGATCTCAGCAAGCTCGACGTCTACAAGTTCCAGGAGCAGCAGTAGCGCACTGCTTCTCGCGTCCTGCCTCGCGCTTCTTGGCCCATCCTTCGACACGGCCGCTCTCGCGGCCTGCTCAGGATGAGGTCCGGAGTTTGTCGACAAACAAGCGACCTCATCCTGAGCAGCGGTGCGCAGCACCGCGTGTCGAAGGATCGGCGACCAGCGCCTGTCTACCCCGCTTTCCGAAACGGCCTGAGCAGTAGCCGCACGGCCGTCTCCTCCTCTTCCCCCTCGACGCCGATCGGCATGTCTGGGCGCCTTCGGCCGCGGTTGCGCGAGCCGAAGAGCCGGTCCCAGAGGCTGAGCACCGTGGCGTAGTTGCTGTCGGTATCGCGGCGGACGCGATGGTGGTGCAGCCAGTGGATCGAGGGCGTCACCACGATCCAGGAGAGCGCGCGCTCCAACCCCGCCGGCAGGCGCAGGTTCGAGTGGTGGAAGATCGTCGCCGCCAGGAGCAGCGTCTCGAACAGCAGCACCGAAAACAGCGGAAAGCCGACTGCCAGGATGACGAGTGCCCGCGCCAGCGCCGAGATCGCCACCTCGCCGAAGTGGAAACGCAGAGCCGACGTGCTGTCGAGGAAACGGTCCAGGTGGTGCACGGCATGGAAGCGCCAGAGCAGCGGCACGCGGTGGTTGGCCCGGTGCCACCAGTAGATCAGGAAGTCGAGCAGCAGGAGGTCGAGGGCCAGGCCTTCCCAGCCGGACCACCACGCCGGGCGCCAGGCCGGCGCCACCCGTGCCGACCACTCGGTCAGCGGCAGCACGATGGCGAGCGACAGCCCGAGATTCAGCATCCAGAAGGCGAGATTGCGCAGCACGCGCCGCCAGCGCCCCCAGCCGGCGGCGGGGCCGGCCGGCGGCCCGGTCTCCGCCGGCTCCGGCGCAGCCGGGTAGAGGCGCTCGCCCAGGAAGAAGAGCGCAAAGACCGCGGCGGCCGCGGCGCTCTTCCAGGTGAGCAGCAGTTGGAGGCTCTCCTGCATCGCAATCCCGCGCGTCAGACCGGGAAGACGATCATGCGGCGCGCCTGGGTGCGGCGGTGCGGATCAGCTCCCGGCGCGGACCCGGGTCATCCATGGCGACCTCCTCGATCGCGAGCGGACGGCCCATCTCGGTCTGCGCGGCGGCGCGCATGGCGGTCGGACCTCCCCTGCAGCGTCTTGTTGCCCTCTTCGGGAAAGGCTACCTCTTACGAGCCATGATCAAGCCCGCCAAGCCCCTGGTGGCCGTGCCGTCGTGCATGAAGGA
>DATEDK010000426.1:0-3088 GCA_035281685.1 Kiloniellales bacterium
GCCTCGTTCCAGGGCTCGCCGCGCCAGGGCGTGCCTGGCAGCTCCATCATGCCGCCCAGCAGCCCTTGCGGCGGCCGCCGGCGCAGCAGGAGGGCGCCGTCGGGCCGCGCCAAGTGGAAGATCCAGCCGTGCCGCACCGGCCGCTCCGCCTTCGGCACGCGCGCCGGCAGCGCCTCGGCGATGCCGCGGCGGTGGGCGGCGCAGAGCTCCGACAGCGGGCAGAGGAGGCAGCGCTGCTTCGCCGGCGTGCAGACCGTGGCGCCGAGATCCATCATCGCCTGCGCGAAGTCGCCGGCGCGCCGCCGCGGCACCAGCCCCTGCGCCAGACGGCGCAGCTCCGGCTTGGCGGCGGGCAGCGGGGCCTCGACGGCGAAGAGCCGGGCGACGACGCGCTCCCAGTTGCCGTCGACCGGTGCGGCTGGCCGGTCGAAGGCGATCGCCAGCAGCGCCGCCGCGGTGTAGTCGCCGATGCCGGGCAAGGCTCTGAGCGCCGCCTCGTCCTCCGGGAAGCGCGCGGCGTGACGTTGCACCACCGCCTGCGCGCAGGCATGCAGGTTGCGGGCACGCGCGTAGTAGCCGAGCCCGGCCCAGAGCTCGAGCACCCGCTCCAGGGGTGCCGCCGCCAAGGCCTCCAGGGAGGGAAACTCGGCGACGAACCGCTCGAAGTAGGGCTTCACCGCCTCGACCGTGGTCTGCTGCAGCATGATCTCGCTGAGCCAGACCCGGTAGGGATCGGCCGCCCGGCCGGGTGGCGCGCGCCAGGGCAGGCTGCGGCGGGCGCGGTCGTACCAGGCAAGCAGCCGGGGCGCGACGAGCCCACAATGGAGTGAAGGGGGCGACAAGCGATCGATACTTTGAACCAGTGGTTTCCGGGGGCCGCGACTATAGTGCCGGGCGATGAGCGACGAGAAGGAGCGCGGCGGCGGTGCGAGGCCGCTCGGCCAGGTGCTGGCCCCGATCATCCGGCCGCTGGCGAAGCAGCGTCCGGCGGCCGAGGCGGCGTTGCTGGCCGACTGGCCGGCGGTGGTGGGGCCGGAGCTCGCACGCCTGGCCTGGCCTTTGAGGCTGCGCTTCGACCGCCCGGCCGAGCACAGCCAGGGCGTGCTCGAGCTCGCCTGCGACAGCGCCGCGGCGGTCGAGGTGCAGCATCTGGCGCCGCAGTTCATCGGCCGAGTCAACGCCTACCTCGGCTACCCGGCGGTGGCCCGCCTGCGCCTCCGGCAGAAAACCGCGACAGGGCGCCGCTTGAAGCAAACGTGATGGGCGGCGAGCTTGCCCGCCGCCATCGGCTGACCAAGATGCGCACGTACCACCTAGGGACAGCGCAATGCCCGGAGCCCGAGCTTCCTTGTGGAAAACTCGGTCTTGGCCGGGCGCGCCCGGAGCCTTAGGATACTCAACATCTAGTGGGTAGGACCATGAATCGCCGTCAAATCCTTGTAGGTGCCCTTGCCGGGGCCGGTCTTCTCGCCCTGTCGCCCTTCGGCGCGGGCGCCCAGCAGAGCGCGCCGCTCGAGGCCGATCCGGGCACCGGGCTCTTCCCCGACGACCGGATCCAGGGCAACCGGGAGACCGCGAAGGCGATCCTGATCGAGTACGCCTCGCTCTCCTGCCCGCACTGCGCCAACTTCCACAGGACGATCGTGCCGTCGCTGAAGACCGATTGGATCGACAGCGGCAAGCTGCTCTACGTCTATCGCGACTTCCCGCTGAACGCGCCGGCGCTCTGGGCCGCCATGGTGGCCAACTGCCTGGAGGGCGAGCGCTACTTCGCCTTCATCGGCATGCTCTACCAGAACCAGGAGTCCTGGCTGCAGGCCGGCGACATCCCGGCGGCGCTCAAGCAGTACGCGCAGACGGCCGGCATGGACGACGCCACCTTCGACGCCTGCATCAACGATGCCAAGGAGATCGATCGCATCGTCGCCGGGGTCGAGTACGCGCAGGCGACCTACGGCGTCGACAGCACGCCGACGGTGATCCTGGACGGCGAGCGGGTGCAGCCGCGGAGCTACGAAGAGCTGTCGCAGATGATCGCCGAGGCCACCAGCTAGGCCGGCGTTTGCCTGAGAGGGGGATGCTACCAGCGTGGTTCACTTTGCCCGGCTTCGTCTGACGGGGTTCAAGTCCTTCGTCGACCCGACCGAGCTGGTCATCGATCCCGGCATCACCGGCATCGTCGGCCCGAACGGCTGCGGCAAGTCCAATCTCGTCGAGGCGCTGCGCTGGGTCATGGGCGAGACCTCGGCCAAGCGCATGCGCGGCGGCGAGATGGAGGACGTGATCTTCGCTGGCACGCAGAGCCGTCCGGCGCGCAACGTCGCGGAAGTCGGGCTGACGCTCGACAACCGCGACCGCAAGCTGCCCTCGCAGTTCAACGACAACGACGAGCTCGCCGTCATTCGCCGCATCGAGCGCGGCCAGGGGTCGGCCTACGAGATCAATGGGCAGGAGGTTCGCGCACGCGACGTCCAGCTGCTCTTCGCCGATGCGGCCACCGGCGCGCACTCGACGGCTCTGGTCAGCCAGGGCCGCGTCGGCGCGCTGATCAACGCCCGGCCGGTCGACCGCCGCGCGCTGCTGGAAGAGGCGGCAGGCATCACCGGCCTGCACAGCCGCCGGCACGAGGCGGAGCTGCGCCTGAAGGCGGCGGAAACCAACCTCGCGCGGCTCGACGACGTCATCAAGACGCTGGAGGCGCAGCTCGCCGCGCTGAAGAAGCAGGCGCGCCAGGCGCAGCGCTACCGCAGCGTCGCGCAGCAGATCCGCCGCCAGGAAGCGCTGCTGCTGCACCTGGAAATCACCGGGGCGCGCGCGCAGCTGGCCGCGGCCGAGCAGGCGCTGGCCGATGCCGAGACGCTGGTGCAGCGCGAGACCGAGGGATTGGCGCTCGCCACCACGGCGGAGGCGGAGGCGGCCGAGGCCCTGCCCGGCCTGCGCCTGGCCGAGGCGGAAGCCGCCGCCAGGCTGCAGCGCTTCACGCTCGACCGCGACGCGCTCGCCCGCGAGCTTGCCAAGGTCGAGGCGCAGCTTGCCGAGATCGAGGAGCGGCTGACCCAGATCGGCCTCGACCGCGAGCACACCACGG
>DATEDK010000427.1:0-3785 GCA_035281685.1 Kiloniellales bacterium
CGAGGCCCGCGAGGAAGACGAAGAGCTTGAAGGCCGAGCCCGGCTGGCGCAGCGCCTGGGTCGCGCGGTTGAAGGGCGAGGCGCGGTAGTCCTTGCCGCCGACCATCGCGAGAATCTCGCCCTTCGGCGTCATCACCACGACCGCACCCTCGCTGGCGCCGGCCTTGGGACCGTCTTCCGCCAGCACGGCCGACAGGGCGTTCTCGGCGATGGTCTGGATCCTCAGGTCGAGCGTGGTGTCGACCACGACATCGCGCTCGAACTGGCCGAGGTAGGCCTCGACCTGCGAGAGCGTCCAGTCGGCGAAGTGCCGGCCCTTCTCGAAGGCGGGCGGTGCGGCGTCGCTCTTCTTCGCAAAGGCGGCCTTGGCTTCGGCGGCGCTGATGTAACCCGCCTCGACCATGGCATCCAGCACCAGCTTGGCGCGCGCGTCCGCGCTCTCGGCATCGTTCGCCGGGTTGTAGCGCGAGGGCGCCTTCAGCAGGCCCGCGATCAGCGCCGCCTCGTAGAGCGTCACCCTGTCCGCGCCCTTGCCGAAGAAGCGCTCGGCTGCCGCGTCGACGCCGTGCGTGCCGGCGCCCAGGTACACGCGGTTGAGGTAGAGCGTGAGGATCTGATCCTTCGAGTAGCGGGACTCCAGCTGCAGGGCGAGGATCGCCTCCTGCACCTTGCGCTTCAGGCTCTGCTCCGGCGTCAGGAACAGGTTCTTCGCCAGCTGCTGCGTGATGGTCGAGCCGCCCTGGCGGATCCTGCCTCCGACCACGTTGACGTAGATCGCCCGCGCGGTGCTCCAGAGATCGATGCCGAAGTGGTCGTAGAAGCGGCGATCCTCGATCGCGATCACCGCCTTCGGCAGCCAGGGTGACATCTCCTTCAGCTGCAGCGAGCGGCCGTAGAGCTCGCCGTAGCTGGCGACCGGCGTGCCGTCGGCGGCGACCACGGCGATGCCGGGCTGGCGCGTCTTCTTCGCGAACTGGTCGATGTCCGGCAGGTCGCGCGCGTACCAGAGCACCAGGCCGCCGGCGCCGATCAGCACCCAGAGAAAAGCGACGGCGGCCCAGATCGCGATGCGTGCCCACAGCGGCCGGCGGGAGCCGCGCCTGCGGGCGGTCTTCGCCTTGCCGTTCTTCGCGCCGGCGCGCGCCTTCGCCTTGCCGCGCTGTCCCGCAGGACGGCGCGCGCGCAGCACGGGCAGGCCGTTGTGGCGGCGCGGGCTCTGTCTTGCGGTTCCGTCGGGCATCCCTAATAGTCGGCCGAAAGCGACGAAGGTGGTCGAAGCGCTTGTGGCCGTTCCCTGCGAAGCGAGAAAAACTGGGCGCCCTTTGTGGCCGCCTCATGACGGCCGAGGGCCCGGTCGAGGTCCGCCGTCTCGCGCCCGATGACGGCCTGGACGTAACGCGCCTGTGCGGCCTTCTGTCCCTGCATGAAGGAAAACCGCCGCCGCGCTTCACCGTCGAGAGCTACGCCCGGGAGATCCTGGCGCCGGACGCCTACGTCTCCGGCTTCATTGCCAGGCGCGGCGTGAAGGCGCTGGGCTACACGCTCTTCCACCCGGCCTACGACAGCGATGCCGCCGAGCGCGGCAGCTACATGGTCGACCTCTTTGTCGTCGAGGAGGCGCGCGGTCAGGGCATCGGCCGCGCGCTGATGGGCGCGGTCGCGCGCGACACCGAGCGCTTCGGCGGCGTTTTCCTCTGGTGGTCGGCGAAGACCTACAACCAGGTGGCGCGGCGCTTCTATGGCGGGGTCGGCGAGATGGAGCGCGACGTCAACACCTGGGCCTGCTTCGGCGAGCCGTTCCGCCGCCTCCTGGGCGAGGCTCAACCGTAGCGCCAGAGCGTCTGGCCGTGGCGCACCAGCCAGCGCCGCGGGCCCGCCGTCTCGCCGGCCAGCCGCTGGCAGAGCTTCCAGAAACGCTGCGAGTGGTTGAGGTGCACGAGGTGCGCGACCTCGTGCGCCACGACGTAGTCGAAGACCGCGGCGGGCGCGAAGAGCAGCCGCCAGCAGAACGAGAGGTCGCCCGCCGGCGTGCAGGAGCCCCAGCGGGTGCGGCTTTCGCGCAGCGTGATGCGGCGCGCCTCGCGGCCGATCATCGCGCTCTTTTCCTTGACCCGTTCCTCTACCCAATCGAGCGTGAGCGCGCGCAGGAAGTCGGTCACGCGGCGCGGCAGGTGTTCCTCCCGCCCGGAGACGCAGAGCCGTCCCTCCTCGCGCCAGACGCCGCGCCGCGCCTCGGGCAGATGCACGATCTCGTGCACCGTCCCCAGAATCGGCACCCTGCTGCCCGGCGCGAAGGGCACGGGGGTCGGCAGCTTCGCCAGGTTGTTGACGATCCAGTCGCCGTTGCGCTCGCAGAAGGCCAGACCCTCGTCGAGCTCGACATTGCGCGGCAAGACCAGGCGGACCTGGCGCAGCGTGTGATCGACGGTGACGGTCAGGCGGCGGGCGCGCTTGTTCCATTGCACGGCGAGCGGCACGGAACGACCCTGCAAATCGAGCGCCTGCGAAATCTCGCCGTCGCGTGGCATGCCTCCCTCATAGAAAACGATTCCGCGTCGGCACAAGAGGCGGCGTGGCCGGCAGGGCGGCTGGGCGGGGCCAGGGGCTTCGCCTAAGATCGCCGCCCCATGCGTCGTTCCCTCTGGCTGCGCTGGCTTCTCGGCATCGTGCTCGTCGGCCTGCTCGCGCTGACGGTCTTCTGGTTCGTCGTGCGCGACGAGTTCCGCAAGATCGTCGACGACTGGCGGTCGGACATGGAGGCGATGGGCTACGCGATCGCGGCAGGGCCGCCCAGCTTCAGGGGCTGGCCGCTGCGACTCGAGGCGCACTACGCGGCGCCGGCGATCACCGCACCCGGCGGCCAGCGCTGGGAGGGCCCAGCCGAAGTGATGGGCTACGCCTGGCTCTGGGACGTCGAGACCATCGTCATCGAGGGACCGGGCCGCCACCGCTTGGAGATCGAAGGCGGTCCCTTGGCGATCGATGTCGAGGACGGCAGCGCGCTGACGCTCGGGTTCGGCGCCGGACTCGATCGGGTCGCGGTCGAGCTCGGGCCCAGTAGCGTCACCAACGAGAAGAGCGGACGCAGCCTATCGCTCGAGCGCCTCGCTTTCGACGTGGCGTCGCTCGCTTCGGGCAAGGACGGCCGCCGCTCCGACATCGGTTTCACTTTCGAACTGGCGCGCGTTCCGCTGCCGCCGGAGCTCGCGAGTGCTTCCCAGATGGTCGGGCCGGAGATCGTGCTGCTGAAACTCGATGGCCGCCTGCAGGGAGTCCTGTCGCCGAAGCCTTGGCAGGAATTCCTCGCCACCTGGCGCGACAGTGCCGGCGTTCTCGACCTGAGCGGGATCGAGCTCGACTGGGGCACGCTCTGGGTCAAGGGCGCCGGCACGCTCACAGTCGACCAGGAATACCGACCGCTCGGCGCGTTCAGCTTCGAGACGCTGGGACTCCCGGAGCTGGTGCACCGTGCCACCGCCGCCGGCCTCATCGACGAGGATGAGGGACTCGCTCTCGAGCGTGGCTTGACGGCACTCGCCAGCGGGACCGACGAGCAGGGGCGGCACCGCGTGCAGCTGCCGATCACCATGCAGGACGGCTGGCTCTACATCGGCTCGATCCAGTTCGGCCGGCTGAGGCCTTGGGTGTTAGGGGACTAGAGCGGAATCCTCGGAGTCTGGCGCAAGTAACTCACTTCCCCCCTCAAGGGGGAGTGAGGTTGGCGCGCCCTGCAGGTGATTTGATTGAAGCAGACGATGCCTTGGAACGGGGTTGCGTCGGCATCA
>DATEDK010000428.1:0-3556 GCA_035281685.1 Kiloniellales bacterium
TCGCCGACGACCCAGGCCGTGCCTTGGCCCATCTCGCCGGAAGCATCGGCTTCGACGACGAGATAGACGCTGTCGCGGGCCTTTTGCAGGATCTCGGGCGAGACCGCGCCCGCCGCCTGGCGCTGCTTGGAGGCCTGCTCCTCGACGAAGGCGCGCAGGTCGACGGTGCGCTGTTGCAGGATGACCCAGATCACGACGACCGCGACGATGACCGCAACGACCGCTGCGCCGATGTAGGCGGTCACCCGCCGCGTGCCCCGCAGCCTGGTGGCGGTGCTTTCCATCGCGGTGCGCTTGACCGTGGTCGGGCCGGTGAGGCCGGGGTTCACCTCCAGGCGGAGCCGCGGCCCGTCGGCGCCGCCCAGCTGCATCTCGACCGTACCTTTCAGCTCCTCGTCCTGCAGCGCCTCGCGGCCGTTGATGAAGACCGGCTTGTCGGTCGAGAGATCGAGGCGATAGATGCCCGGACCCTGCACCAGCACGACATGCTCGCGGCTGACCGCGGTGTAGTCGTCGGGATAGCGCACGTCGGTGTCTTCCGCGACGCGGCCGATCTGGATGCGTTCCTTGTCGTTGCCGAACTGCTGCACCTGGCCGGCCAGCGGGCCGTCCAGATGGGTGATGCGAATGGCCATGGGCTCCCCCCTGGTGGCGACGGTCGCATCCTAGTGCAGCGCCACGCGGGCCGAAAAGGGCGCCGCGCGGCGTTGCGTAGGAGCAGCGTTACTGCGAGGGCGGCGTCGTCGGCCAGGCAAAGGCCTTGTAGTCGTAGGTCGCGCCCTCGACCTGCGAGTAGACGACGACCTGGATCGGCGTCGACTTCTCGAAGGAGACGCCGACCACCGGATGCCAGTCCGGATCGTCGTTGATCGCCTGCACCTGGCCCTCGCTGATCACCGCGAGGTTGATGTCCTGCTCCTCCTGGCTGATCGCGTAGAAGCCGTAGGCGCCGGGCTGCACCTCGTACTCGTAGATCGTCGCCTTGACGCCCCAGTCCTCCTTCAGGGGACCGACCTTGTCGACCTTGTCGGCCAGGGTCTGCGGATCGGCGTCGCTGTTCGCCCAGTTCTTCAGGTCGGAGAGCATCACGCGCGGCAGCGCCGAGCGGAAATTGTCGAAGAGCTCGAGGCCCTCCTTCCAGACCTGCTGGTAGGCGACGATCTTCTCCGCCGCCACGCCGTCCAGCAGCTCCTGCACGAGATCGGCGCGCTGCGCGAAGTTGATGCCGACGGCCGAAGGCGCGCGGCCCTCCGGCGTGATGATGATGTTGCCGCCCGAGAGCACCGCCACCACCTCGCCCTTGGCGTTGAAGATCGGGCTGCCGGAGGCGCCGCCGGTGGCGCCGAGGTTGTGCTGCACCAGGTGATTGATCGAGTCCTCGCGGTGGACGTTGAAGTAGTCGGTGATGCCGACCAGCGTGCCGCCCGACTGCACGACCGGGTTGGGCGCGCGGATCGTATCGACGTTGGACAGCTGCTCCGTCGGATAGCCGATGTAGGCCACCGCCACGCCCGGCAGCAGGTCTTTCAGCTCCTGCTCCGAGGCAAGCTTCAACGGCGGCGCCAGGGTCTCGGCGTTGTCGACGTACATCAACGAAACGTCGTAGGCCGGCACCAGCGAGGGTTGCGCCATCTCGCCGTGCAGGCCGATCACCACCGGCTCGTACTCCGCCACCGCCGCGTCGAAGGCGGTGTAGCCGGGATGGATGTCGACGCTCAGCACCTGGTGCGTCAGGTAGGGCGCCTTGGGCGAGCGTACGATCAGCTTCATGCCGGGGCCGATCTGATTGAAGATGTCGCCGACGTGCGCGTTGGTCGCCATCACGCCCGGACCGACCACCCAGGCCGTGGCGGCGGCGACCTCGTTGCCGTCCTGGCTCTGCACCAGCACGAGGTAGACGGAGTCGTGCACGCCGGCCAGCGTCTCGGGGCTGACCGTGGTGGCGAGCTCGGCGGACACTTCCTTTTTGATCTGCTCGGTGTAGGCGGCGATGTTCACCGGCTCGATCTGATTGACCTGCCAGAGCGCGACGCCGACCGCGAGTGCGATCACGCCAAGCCCGCCGGCGACCCAGGCGACGGTCTTCTTGGTCTTCTGCGCCTGCTCGTGCGCGGAGACGTTCTTCGCCTTGTAGACGTTGGTGGCCGGCATCGCCGCCGCCGCGCCGAGGCTCGACTCCACGCTCATGCGCGGGCCGCTCTCGTCGCCCAGCTGCAGCTCGTGCGTGCCTTCGATGTACTGGTCCTGATAGGCCGGCCGGCCGTCGATCAGCACGGGGTTGTCGCCCAGCTCGAAGCGGTAGCCGCCGGTGGTCATCACCAGCGCGAAATGCTGCCGGGCGACCGCGGTGAAGTCCGGCGGCCAGACCACGTCGCTCTTGGCCGGATCGCGACCGAAGGCAATGCGCGCCTTGTCGTCGCCGAAGCTCTGCGTGCGGCCGCTGAGCGGCCCGTCGAGATGCCTGATCGTCAGCGCCATGCTGCCTTCTCCACCTAGGCTCCTTGCTGGGGGTTCTTGCCCGACTTCAGCGCCGCGAAATCGATCGGCGCTTCACCGCGGGCGCGGATGATATCCTCGGCATTGGCCTGCGTCGTGTCGAATCTGCCGTCCGATGCCGGGTAGGAAAAAGCCACGCCGTAGCTTTTGATCGCCTCGTCGCGCTGGCCGGCCAAAAGCTGGGCCTCGGCCAGGGTCGCGGCCAGCCAGTAGTCTTCGCGCAAGGGATCGCGGCCGAGCTTCTGGGCGGGCTTCGACTGCGTCTCGATGATCGCCGCCACCTTGCCCCCCAGCTCGGCCGCGGCCTTGAGGTCGCCCAGGAGGAAGGCGGTCGTCGCGGCGTTGATGCCGAGGTAGTAGCTCGCCTCCTTGCCGGCGCGGAAACCCTGCCGGTAGAGGCGGTGGCTCTCCTTCAGCGCGTCCGCCTTCTTCGTCTTGTTCCAGACGCGTTTGTAGCCGCCGGCAAGGATGCCCATGGTCTCCTCGTCCTGCAGGCCGGCGCTGACCTTCGGGCGCAGCAGAGCGATCGTGCGCTCGCCGTCCTTGGCGCGGTTCGCATGGAGCGCCATCAGCTGCAGGAAGCGCAGCTCGTCCTTCAGCTTCTCGCCCAGCGCATCGATCAGCGCCTTGGCCGGTTCGAGCGCACCCGATTCGATCCAGCGTTCGGCCAGCACGCAGGCGGCGGTCGGCGCGTGGACCAGCGCCTCCTGCTGCGCCGGCGTCAGGCCCCGGCGCAGCTGCTCGCGCTCCTCGGGATCGTCGATCGCCAGCAGGAGCGCGGCCAGCACCTCGTCCTTCGCCGGGAAGAGCGGCTTCTTGTCCTTGGCCGCGGTCAGCCGCGGCAGGTGCAGGCCGATCTCGAAGCCGCAGAAATACCAGGCAAGCCAGCGCTCGACGAGGTGGGCGGCCAGCTCCGCCTCGCCCATGCCGATCGGCCGGTTCAGGTGACGCACCTCGTTGCCGAGCCGGCGGAGCCCATGCGCCCAGTAGGCGGCGTCGCGCTTCAGCAGCGTCGCCTCGGCGAGGTAGGTCAGGTTGGCGAAGGGATTGGGCTTGGCCT
>DATEDK010000429.1:0-3540 GCA_035281685.1 Kiloniellales bacterium
CATCCTGCTCGGGCGCAGGCGGCGAGGTGACATTCGGCGACCTTTGCTAAACTCGGGCTTCGGCGGGCGATCGCAGCCTGCCGAGGGCGGAGCCAGCAGTGCGCATCACCATCGTGCAAGGGCCCTTCCTGCCCGTGCCGCCGCTCCTGGGCGGCGCGGTGGAACGGAGCATGGAGACGCTGGGACGCCTCTGGGCCGCCGCCGGCTGCAGCGTGACGCACATCTCCCGCCGCTTCCCCGGACTGCCGGAAGAGGAGGTCGCGCAGGGCGTGCGGCACCTGCGCGTGCCGAGCGACGACGCGCCGCGCAGCCCTCTGCTGTTCCGCCTGCGCGAGCTGCGCTACGTGCGGCGCGTTCTCTCGGTGCTGCCGCCAGGAGACGTCGTCCTGATGAACTCCGTGCTGATGCCGATGCTGTTGCGCAGCCGGCGACACGGCCGCCTGGTGGCGCGGATCGAACGTCCCCCGAAGGGCCAACTGCGGTTGTTCCGCCACATCGATCGGGTGCACACGGTCAGCCGCGACATGCACCGCCGCATCCTGGCGGAGGCGCCCTGGCTGCAGGATCGCGTCGCCGTGGTCGGCTCGCCGCTGGCCGGGCCCTTGCGGCCGCTCGATCCGGCCGCTGTCCCCGCGGAGCGGCAACGGCTCATCACCTACGTCGGCCGCATCCATGCGGAGAAAGGTCTCGAGCTGCTGGTCGAGGCTTTCCTCCAGGTGGCGCCAGAGTTCCCCGGGTGGAAGCTGCATCTCGTCGGGCCGGTCGACGTGGCGGCCGGCGGCAGCGGCCCCGGCTATGCCCGCCGGCTATCCGACCTGGCGGCGCGCCTGCCGGATCGCGTCGAGTTGTGCCCGCCACTCTTCGATCCCGCCGCGCTCGCCGCCAAGCTGCGGGAGACCGCGATCTTCGCCTACCCCAGCCTGGCCGACCGCGGCGAAGCCTTGGCTCTGGCAGCGCTGGAGGCGGCGGGCCAGGGCGCGGTGCCTTTGGTCTCGGCACTGGCCTGTTTCGACGATTACGTCACCGGCGGTGTGAGCGGCGTTGTCTTCGACCACCGCGCGCCGGACCCTGTCGCGGCTCTGGCAGAGAAGCTGCGCCAGATGATGGGTGACGCCACGGGGCTGGCGCGCCTGCGCCAAGGCGCGCTCAAGGCCGCGGCCGCCTACGACGCTCCGCTGATCGCCGAACGCACCCTCGCCGATTTCCGTCAGCTGACCGGCTGAGGCGTCCCGATCCCTAGCCCGGGCGGTCGATCTCGACCGCCTCGATGATCCGTGCCTTGTCCTCCTCGTTGAGGCGTCGGCGCACGAACCAGCCGACGTCCGGGCTCCACCACCAGAGCGCCACGGTCTGCCGCGTGACGCTCTTGCCGGCGATGGTGATGGTGGCCACCTCGTGGTGGCGCAGCCTGAGCGTCGCGAAGCGGCCGGCGGGAACCAGCACTTCCTCCCAGGCTTCCGGTGTCACGTCCCACTCGACCTTGCCGAGCGGCACCTGCTTGCCCGGCGTGCAGCCGAGCAGCGCCACCATGGGATCGCGCACCTCCTCGCTCGGACAGATCGCGATCAGCTTCGCGGTGCCGCCGGTCACCTGGCCAAGCGGCTGACTCCAGACGCGCTCGAGCGCGCCCAGGTCGTAACGGATCTCGGCGCGCAGGTTCCCCTTGTTCGGCAGGAGGCTGGGCCAGAGGCCGTCGATGTAGACGATGCTCTGCGTGCCCGACGGCTGGTCCTTGTCGATCTCCGGGTAAACCAGCGCGGCCTCGACGCCGACCATCCGGCCATCGACCGAAACCACGCTGCGCGTCAGGTAGTGGCTCTCCAGCGGAAGCGGCTTGTCAGAACCGCCGAACCAGCCGACGAGATCGTCGATCGCTTCTTCCATCTCGTCCTTCTCGGCCTTTGGGTCGATCTGCACTTCGAGGAAGGTCACGCCGAGCCCCGGCAGCGGCGGCGAGAAGTCGAGCGGCCGCGCGTCGATCGCTCTCGTCTCGACGTTGCCGCCCAGGCGATCGAGACCCTCGTCGGCCTCGTAGTAGTTGGCGTTCAGCAGCTGGCCGATGCGGTAGTCGCGCAGGGCCTCGGCGCCGCCGCCGCTGCGTTCCCAGGCGATGCCGCGCCGCACGTAATGCTCCGCGCTGTAGGGATCGATGACGAGCAGCGTATCGAGGTCAACGATCGCCGCGGCGTTGTTGCCGAGCCGCAGCTGCAGTTTCGAGCGGGAGTCGAGTGCATCCCAGTCCTCGGGATCGAGCGACAGCGCTTCGTCGTAGCTCGCCAGCGCCTCATCGTTGCGGCCGAGGCGCTCGAGCATGAAGCCGCGCGCGTACCAGGCCCAGACGTAGTTCGGCTCGATTTCGAGCGAGCGGTCCAGATCCGCGAGCGCCGCCTGGTAGTTGCCGAGATAGGACTGCACCTCGGCGCGGTCGCGGTAGAGCGAGGCGTCCTCGGGCGCCAGTGCGATCGCGGCGTCGTAGTCGGCGATCGCCTCCGCGTAGCGCTCAGCCCGCTTGTAGAGCCAGGCGCGCGCCTCGAGCAGCACGACGCGAGCGGCATCGTCGAGGTTCGTCTGCGCGAGCGCACGCGTGCAGGCGGCAAGCTGCGCTTCGTCGGCGGCCGCCCAGGTGACGCAGAGCCGCTCGTCCGGGCTGTCGGCCCGCGCAGCGGGCGCCAGCAATACCAGCATGAGGAAGCTGAGCTCGAGGATCCGTCGCATGGCTTCCTCCCTTCAGCGATTTGCGTCCAGAGTACTGGCTTACGGAAAGAGAACGAAGTCTTATTGACAGATCCACCGTCCAATCCGTCGAACATTACGATAGTTGATTGATTATGGACGCGGAAAGGCGCGCGATCCGAGCCGGCCCCTTCTTTCGGCGAGGATGGTTGCCATGAAAAGCGCAGTACTCTTGCCAGCAATGCTCTTGCTGGCCTTCCCAACGACAGCTGGAGCAGCTGATCCGATCGGCGACGTCACCAAGGTCGAGCTTTCCGCCTTCGGCACACCGCCGGCGGACGCCCGCCGGGAGATCTTCCTCGGCAACACGGTGGTGCAGGATGAGCTGGTCGAGACCGTGATCGGCGGCGGCGCCAGCATCACCTTCATCGACGGCAGCCAGTTCCACCTCGGCAGCGGCAGCCAGGCGGCTCTCGACGCCTACGTCTACAATCCCGGCCAAGGCAAAGGGGTCGTCGAGCTGGGCGAGGGAGTCTTCCGCTTCATCGGAACCAGCGGCGGCCGTCACGATCTCGAGGTACGCACGCCAGACGCGTTGATCGGCGTGCGCGGCACGGATTTCGTCGTCATCAGCAGCGCCGGCGGCAAGACCGTCGTGGGTCTCGCTTCCGGCAGCGTCACGGTGGAATCGCGCGCGACCGGCGATCGCGGCGTCCCGCATCCTGGGCAGATCGCGACGATCGATGCCGACGACAACGTCGTGGTGAGCGACGCACCGGTGAAGGCAGGCGACCTGATCTGCTGGCTGTCGCGCGATCCCTACATCTGCCGGTCAGGCGTCGCCGAGACCGGTGCAGCGCCCTCCTC
>DATEDK010000430.1:0-3925 GCA_035281685.1 Kiloniellales bacterium
CACGCCGATGCCGGTCGGCCCGTAGACCTTGTGCGGCGCGAAAACCAGGAAGTCGGCGTCGAGCGCCTGCACGTCGATCTTGCGGTGCGGCGCCGCCTGGCAGCCATCGATCAGCACCGCGGCGCCGCGAGCGTGCGCTGCGCGGATGACGCGCTCGACCGGCACGACCGTGCCCAGCGCGTTCGAGGTATGGGTGACCGCGACCAGCTTCGTCTTGGCCGACAGCAGCTTCTCGAAGGCGTCGAAGAGGAAAGTGCCGCGGTCGTCGATCGGCACGATCTTCAGCACGATGCCGAGCCGCTCGCGCAGCATAGTCCAGGGCACTATGTTGGCGTGATGCTCGAGCGCCGAGAGGATCACCTCGTCGCCGGCCTTGAGGTGCGCAACACCCCAGGACTGCGCCACGAGGTTGATCGCCTCGGTCGCGCTGCGGGTGAAGACGATCTCGCCCTCCGAGCGGGCGTTCAGGAACTCGGCCACGCGCTTGCGCGCCGCCTCGAAGCGGTCGGTCGCCTCCTGGCTCAGCTTGTGCAGGCCGCGGTGCACGTTGGCGTAGTGCGCTTCCGCCATCGCCGTCATCGCCGCCATCACCTGGCGCGGCTTCTGCGCCGAGGCGGCGCTGTCGAGGAACACCAGCGGCTTGCCGTAAACCTCGCGGGCGAGGATCGGAAAATCCTGCCGGATACGCTCGACGTCGAAAGCCTGCGCGGCGTTGTGGCCGGGAAGGGTGCGGGCGAGGTTGTTCATGGCGCAACCTCCGCCAGCTTGCGGTCGATCAGTCGCTGCAGCGGCTGCCGGAGCTCATCCTCAAGGCCCTCCGTCAGCTCGGCCAGGAAGGCCTCGATCAGGAGCCGGCGCGCCACCGGCTCCGGCACGCCGCGCGAGCGCAGGTAGAAGAGCTGCGCCGGGTCGAGCTTGCCCGAGGTGGCGCCGTGCGCGCACTGGACATCGTCGTGGAAGATGCGCAGCTCCGGCTTGGCGTCGATCTCCGCCCTGTCGGAGAGCAGGAGGGTCTTGCTGGCGAGCCGGCCGTCGGCCCGCGCCGCGCCGGCCTCAACGGTGATGCAGCCGCGCACCACCTGGCGGCTCCGGCCGTTCAGCGCGCCCTTGACCGTAGTCCGGCTCAGCGTATCCGGCGCGGCGTGGCGGATGTCGGTCTTGAGATCGCCGCGCTCCTCGCCGGTCAGAAGGTAGCCCGAGGCCAGCGTACAGGAGGCGCCGCGCTCCGCCAGGGTCAGCGTGACCGAGCGGCGCACAAGGCCGCCACCGAGGAAGAGCACGAGGCCTTGGTAGAGTGAGTCCTGCGCCAGCGAGAGCGTGGTCTCGGCGAGGTGCGTGGTGTCGGTGCCCTCGGCGAGGACGACGAGGTGAGTGAGGCGCGCACCGCGCTCCAGCCGCAGGCGCTGCACGTGGTTCAGGAGCCGCGGCTCCCTGCCCAGGCCCTGGTGCACCTCGACCAGCGTCAGCGAGGCGTTGGGCGCCAGATGAACGTCGCCGCGCGGATGGCTGGTGGCGGCGCCCTCGGCGAGGCCGTTGGCGAAGACCAGCTCGACCGGCGGCGCGGCGATGCCCTCATCGACCTCGATCAGCGCCCCGTCCTGGAACAAGCCGAGATTCAGCGCCTCCAGGGCCGTGCCCTCGGGCGCGACGCTGAGCCGGTCGGCGAGTGCCCGCTCGTCGTCCTGGAGGGCCTGCCTGAGGCTGAGCGCGGTCACACCCTCCGGCAGGGCAGGGCGCGACAGCGTCGCGTCGCCCTGGCCATCGAGGAATACCAGCCGTGCGGCACCGGTGAGCAGCGACGGCGCGCGGTCCAGGCCGACTGGCTGCGCCAGAGCGAACTCATGCTTGCCGAGCACGGTCACCAGCGGCGTGTGGCGCCAATCCTCCGTGGTGGGAGTCGGCAGGCCGAGGCGCTCGGCCGCTTTCAGCGCGGCGCGGCGGCGCTCCTGCAGCCAGGGCAGGCGCGCGCCAGGCAGGCGCTCGCGCTGACCCTCGTAAAGGTTCAGCAGCGAGGCGAGAACGGGCTGTTGGGCCGTCCTCATGCCGCCTCCACCAGGCCGGCGTAGCCCTTCTGCTCCAGCTCGAGCGCCAGTTCCTTGCCGCCGGAGCGCTGGATCTTGCCCTTGGCGAGGATGTGCACGCGGTCCGGCACGATGTAGCCCAAGAGGCGCTGGTAGTGCGTGATCAGCAGGAAGGAGCGCTCCTTGGAGCGCATGGCGTTGACCGCATCGGCCACGGTCTTCAAGGCGTCGATGTCGAGGCCGCTGTCGGTCTCGTCGAGGATCGCGAGCCGCGGCTCCAGGAGCGCCATCTGCAGCATCTCGTTGCGCTTCTTCTCGCCGCCGGAGAAACCGACGTTGATCGCGCGCTTCAGCATCTCTTCCGGCATCTGCAGGGTCTTGGCCTTCTGCCGCAGCAGCTTCACGAAGGCGAGCGGCTCCAGCTCGGTCTCGCCGCGCGCGCGGCGCTGCGCGTTCGCCGCCTCGCGCAGGAAGGTGGTGTTGGCCACGCCCGGAATCTCGACGGGATATTGGAAGGCGAGGAACAGGCCCTTGGCTGCGCGCTCCTCCGGCTCCATGGCGAAGAGGTCCTTGCCCTCGAAGAGCACCTGGCCGCCGGTGACCTCGTAGCCCTCGCGGCCGGCCAGCACGTAGGACAGCGTCGACTTGCCCGAGCCGTTCGGACCCATGATCGCATGCACCTCGCCCGTCGGCAGCACGAGATCGAGGCCGTTCAGGATCTGCTTGCCGTCGACGGTGACGGAGAGGTTCTTGATCTCGAGCACTAGCGCTTCACCTTCATCTGCGTTTGTTCGTTGCCCCACCGCCAGCGCCAGTCGCCGTCGGTACGCCGGCGCGAGATCGTCAGGAGACCCAGGGTCAGCACCGTCACCACTGCGACGAAGACCGCCCAGATCCAGGGCGCCGTGTGTTCCTGCCCGAAGGTCAGCATGCCGAGCACCACCACGGCCGCGACGTAACCCAGGACCAGCGCCCAGCCCTGCCAGGTGCTCGGTGTGGCGCCGTAGCCGTAGCTCTTCGGCCTGAACCAGGGAGAGTGCGGAGCGGCATTCATCCCACGCTCCCTTCCAGCGATATGCCGACCAGCTTCTGCGCCTCGACCGCGAACTCCATCGGCAGCTGCTGCAGGACCTCGCGGCAGAAGCCGTTCACCACCAGCGCCACGGCCTGCTCCTCGGGGATGCCGCGCTGTCGGCAATAGAAGAGCTGGTCCTCGCCGATGCGGCTGGTGGTCGCCTCGTGCTCGACCTGCGCGCCTGCGTTGCGGCTCTCGATGTAGGGCACGGTGTGCGCGGCGCACTGCGGCCCGATCAGCAGGGAGTCGCACTGCGTGAAGTTGCGCGCCCCCTCGGCCTTCGGCGAGACGCGCACCAGGCCGCGATAGGTCTGCGTCGAGCGGCCCGCGGCGATACCCTTGGAGATGATCCGGCTCTTCGTGTTGCGGCCGAGGTGGATCATCTTCGTGCCGGTGTCGGCCTGCTGGCGGTTGTTGGTGATCGCGATCGAGTAGAACTCGCCGACCGACCCGTCGCCCTGCAGGATGCAGCTCGGGTACTTCCAGGTGATGGCCGAGCCGGTCTCCACCTGCGTCCAGGAGATCTTCGAGTTGCGGCCGCGGCAGGCGCCGCGCTTGGTGACGAAGTTGTAGATGCCGCCCTTGCCCTCGGCGTCGCCGGGGTACCAGTTCTGCACGGTCGAGTACTTGATCTCAGCCTCGTCCAGCGCGACCAGCTCGACCACGGCGGCGTGCAGCTGGTTCTCGTCGCGCATCGGCGCGGTGCAGCCTTCCAGATAGGAGACGTAGCTGCCTTCCTCGGCGATGATCAGCGTGCGCTCGAACTGCCCGGTCTTCGCGGCATTGATGCGGAAGTAGGTGGAGAGCTCCATCGGGCAGCGCACACCCT
>DATEDK010000431.1:0-5082 GCA_035281685.1 Kiloniellales bacterium
CGCTTCACGCCGGTGGTGAGGGAGAAGAGGCCGACGGTCACGCCGTTGGCTTCGATCAGCCGGCGCTCGAGGAGGTTGGGCGCCGCCACCAGGGTTTGGCCCTGCGCGTCCTCGGCGAAGTCGATGTCGCTGCCGAGCCAGGTGAACTGGCTCTCCTCGATGCGGGCATCGAGCAGCGCGGCATGCTTCAGGGCGGACTTGTCGAATTCGTGGTTGCCGAAGGTGACGATGAAGCGATCGTCGAAAGCCGCCGGATCGCCGTCGAGGCGGTTCAGCACGTCGACCATCTGCTGGCCGTCGTAGCTGCGCGACAGCAGGGAGGGATAGAGGAAGTCGCCGGCGTGCAGGACGATGAGGTCGGGGTCGGCCGCCGCGAGTTCCTGCCGCAGCGTGCGGAGGCGGGCAGGACCGCCGACCGCCCCGCCGTCCACCCCCTCGATCCGGTAGACGTCGTTCATCGAGAGGATCGTCACGGTGCCGCTGTCGCCCACCCGCGGCGGCTGGGCGGCGCAGCCCGCGAGTGCCAGGAGAACAAGGAGGCCGAGGCGGCGCATGGTCCCTTAGGGCAGGTCCATCTCGGTGGCCAGATACATGCCCTGGCCGCCGGTTTCGGGGTCGTCGGACCACCAGTCCACCCGCAGGACCAGGCCGGTCGCCATGTCGTGCCAACTGATTTCGCCGCCATGGTACTGCAGGCCGTCGCTGACCTTGGTCAGCATGTACTTGCGCTCCAGCCGATGCGCCTGGAACGAGCCCGCCGGAACGTCCACCTGTTCGACTCCCACATAGGTCAGGACCTGCGTTCCCGTGGAGAGCAGCTTGCCGCGGCTCTCGGTGCGGAAGCTGTGCGTCAGGGTCTCGCCCGGTTCGAGCGGCCAAAGGGCGACGATGCGCTTCGCCGAGGCGCTGTCCAGGAAGAGCTCATCCGAGCGCTTCCCCTGCATCAGGCGCTCGCGCAGCAGCCAGGTGCGGTAGACGACCCGCTCCGACTTCCCCTTGGTCTTGTTGATGACGGTGAAGCGGTCAGCGGAGACCGCGTCGATACGGCTGCTGTGACCATCGTCGTAGGTCACCACCGCATCGACCGGGGGCGAGACGTAGGCCCATTCGGCCAGCGCCGGATGTACGCTCACGCAAAGAATCAAAGCCAGGAAGTAGCGTGACACCGGCTTGCTATCGATTACTGACGCTGGAGCAAGCCTAGGCTAGGCGATTTTCCCGATCCTGCAAGTGAATAGCTGCCGCAGCCCCGCCTTGCCCTGCAACGGCCGCAAGGGCGTCGGCGGCGGGGCGGCCTTGCCTCCGGCAGGCCGGCAGCCTAAGACCGCCCGGCAATTCAAGCGGCGGGCCTTCCCGCTGCCGTCTCAGGGGAGTGATGGGATGCGGGTCTACTACGATCGCGATGCCGACGTGAATCTGATCAAGGGCAAGAAGGTGGCCATCGTCGGCTACGGCAGCCAGGGCCATGCGCACGCGATGAACCTGCGCGACAGCGGCGTCAAGGACGTGCGCATCGCGCTCCGACCCGGCTCCGCCACCGTCAAGAAGGCCGAGGCGGCCGGCTTCACCGTCATGTCCCCGGCCGAGGCCGCGAAGTGGGCCGACCTCGTGATGGTGCTGACCCCCGACGAGCTGCAGGCCGATCTCTACAGGAACGACCTGGCGCCGAACATGAAGGAGGGCGCGGCGCTCTGCTTCGCGCACGGGCTCAACATCCATTTCAGCCTGATCGAGCCGCGCGCCGACCTCGACGTCTTCATGATCGCGCCGAAGGGCCCGGGCCACACCGTGCGCTCGGAGTACCTGCGCGGCGGCGGCGTGCCCTGCCTGATCGCCGTGCAGCAGAACGCCAGCGGCAATGCGCAGGAGCTGGGCCTGTCCTACGCCTCGGCCATCGGCGGCGGGCGCGCCGGCATCATCGAGACCTCGTTCCGCGAGGAGTGCGAGACCGATCTCTTCGGCGAGCAGGTGGTGCTCTGCGGCGGGCTGACCGCCCTGATCCAGGCCGGCTACGAGACGCTGGTCGATGCCGGCTACGCACCGGAGATGGCCTACTTCGAGTGCCTGCACGAGGTGAAGCTGATCGTCGACCTCATCTACGAGGGCGGGCTTGCCACCATGCGCTACTCGATCTCCAACACCGCCGAGTACGGCGACTACACCCGCGGTTCGCGCATCATCACCGAGGAGACCAAGAAGGAGATGAAGCGCATCCTCGACGACATCCAGTCCGGCCGCTTCGCGCGCGACTGGGTGGCCGAATGCAAGGCCGGCCAGCCGAGCTTCAAGGCGATGCGCCGCCGCTCGGCCGAGCATCCGATCGAGGAGGTCGGCGCGAAGCTGCGCGCCATGATGCCCTGGATCGCGAAGAACAAGCTGGTCGACAAGGCGCGGAACTAACCGACCCAACCCCCCTCCCTACCCTCCCCCTTCGCGGGAGAGGGGCGCGCTTGTTTGACCTCGCGCGGAAAGCCCTCTCTCCCGCGAAGCGGCGGAGAGTGGGAGAGGGGGGTTATTTGGTTGTTATCCCGCCCGCCTCGGCAATGAGCTCGAACGACCTCAGCCGAGCCTCGTGCTCGTAGACATCGGAGACGACGATCAGCTCGTCGGCCCCGGTCTCGGCGACCAGTGCCTCGATGCCGGCGCTGACCGTTGCCACCGACCCGTGGATCGAGCGGGCGAGCATGCGCTGCACCTGCGCCTTCTCCAGCGGCGACCAGTAGGTCTCGATGTCGTCGATCGGTGGCTGGCCGAGGCCCCGCGCGGCGCGGAAGATGTTGGTGAACGACATCTGCTGCGTGGTGGCCAGCCGCTTCGCTTCGGCGTCGGTCTCGGCGGCGACGATGTTGACGCCGACCATGGCGTAGGGCGTCGCCTGCTGCTCGGAGGACTTGAAGCGGCTGCGGTAGATCTGCAGCGCCGGCAGCAGCAGGTCCGGCGCGAAGTGCGAGGCGAAGGCGTAGGGCAGGCCAAGCTCGGCCGCCAGCACCGCGCCGAAGTGGCTGGAGCCCAGGATCCAGAGCGGCACCTTCGTGCCGGCCGCCGGCACGGCCTTGATCGCCTGTCCGGGCGCGGCGGGCGCCAGGTAGGCCTGCAGCTCGATCACGTCCTCCGGGAAGGTGTCGGCTGCGGTGGGGCTGCGGCGCAGCGCGCGCAGCGTCACCTGGTCGGTGCCGGGCGCGCGGCCGAGCCCGAGGTCGATGCGGCCGGGGAAGAGCTGCGCCAGCGTGCCGAACTGCTCGGCGATCACGTAGGGCGCGTGGTTCGGCAGCATGATGCCGCCGGCCCCGACGCGGATCGTCTGCGTCCCGGCTGCGATGTGGCCGATGACGACCGAGGTCGCCGCACTGGCGATGCTCGACATGTTGTGATGCTCGGCCACCCAGAAGCGCCGGTAGCCCCAGGCCTCGGCGTGGACAGCGAGGTCGCGCGCGTTGGCAAGCGCGCCCTGCGCGTCGGTGTCCAGCGTCACGCGGACGAGATCCAGGATCGAAAGTGGTGTCATGCGGGCGAGGTCGAAGGTAGGATTGGCGCCGCCCTTTCGCCACATTGCGGCTGGAAGGTGACCTATGCGCGCAATTCTTGCTGCGGCCCTGCTGAGCCTGAGCCTGCCGGCCTTCGCAGAGGAAGCCGTCCCGCAGCCGATCGCGCCGCCCGCCGAGAGCAAGCCGGCGCCGCTCGATTTCAGCCACAAGCCTGGCGATCGCGTGACGGTGACGCTGGAGAACGACCGCTTCGCCGGCGACACCGACCGCAACTACACCAACGGCCTCAAGTTTGCCTGGATGGGCGAGGCCGGGCCGGTGCCGCAGTGGATGCAGACGGTCGTCGGCCTCCTCCCGCTGGTCGAGACCGGCCAGAGCCTGCGCTGGATGGTGGAGGTCGGGCAGTCGATCTTCACGCCGGAGACACTGTCGACAGAGACGCCGCCGTCGGGGGAGCGCCCCTACGTCGGCTGGCTCTATGCGGGCGCCTCGGCGCTGGTCGAGGACGAGCACACGCTCGACCGGATCGGCCTCTTGCTGGGCGTGCTCGGTCCCGGCGCCGGCGCCGGCTCGACGCAGGGCGACGTGCACGGCCTCTTCGGCATGGAGGATCCCCAGGGCTGGGACAGCCAGCCGGACACGCGGCCGGGCATCGTCTTCATGCTGGACCGCGTGTGGCGCTATCTGGCGACGCAGCCGAACCAGCTGGTCGGCCTCGAGATCCTGCCGCACGCCGGCATGGCGCTCGGCAACGTCTACACCCAGGGCGCGGCGGGCGTGCTGCTGCGCATCGGCAGCGACCTGATGAGCCAGCCGCTGCCGAGCGCGGTCATGCCGGGCCTGCCGCCCGGACCGGCGCGCGAGTCGAGCGACGGGGACTTCGCCTGGTCGCTTTTCCTCGATCTCACCGGCCGCGCGGTCGGCCACAACGTCACCGTCGAAGGACTCGATGGCGAGGGGCCCGACGCGCGCCCGCTGGTGGGCGAAGCGACCGCCGGCCTCACGCTTTCTTGGGCCGGCATCAGCGTCACCTACGCACAGACCCTGCGCACCGCCGAAGCCGAGGGCCAGGACGAGGCCGACAACTTCGGCGGGTTCACCATCGGGCTGGATTTCTAGGGGCTCCAGGTTCCTCTTCCGTGTCTTCCCGGAAAGCGCGCAGCGCTTATCCGGGACCCATGAGACGGGAAGTGCGAGACCTAGTGTTCCGCGCCTCTCCATCTATGGGTCCCGGCTCTTCCCCCGGATAGCGCTTCGCGCTTCCGGGGTACGGCCGGGAAGACAGTAAAGAAGAGCGGGAACTACCAACCCGCCATTCGGCCAAAAAGATAGATCGCACAGCCGACCAGCGCGCCGACCAGCGTGCCGTTCATGCGGATGTACTGCAGGTCGCGGCCGACCGCGAGCTCGATGCGCTCGACCACGTCGCGCGACTCCCAGCTCTTCACCACCTCGGCGATGAAGCGGCCGATCTCGCTGCGCCACGGCACGATCAGGTCGGTGGCGCCGACCTCGATGCGGTGGTTGACGCGTTCCAGCATCGCCGGATCCTTCGAGAGCGCGCGGCCCAGCGACTGCAGCCCCTGCGTCAGCGTCT
>DATEDK010000432.1:0-9824 GCA_035281685.1 Kiloniellales bacterium
TTCGGGCTGGAGCAGGTGGTCTGCACGCCGCACCTCGGCGCGTCGACCAGCGAGGCGCAGGAGAAGGTGGCGCTGCAGGTGGCCGAGCAGATGAGCGACTATCTGCTGACCGGCGCGGTCACCAACGCGCTGAACATGCCATCGCTGACCGCCGAGGAGGCGCGGCGCCTGGGGCCCTACATGAAGCTGGCCGAGCTGCTCGGCTCCTTCGCCGGCCAGCTGACCGAGACCGGCGTCAGGCGCCTGAAGCTCGAGTACGAGGGCGAGGCGGCCGAGCTCAACACCAGGCCGCTGACCCAGGTGGCCCTGATGGGCTTCCTCAGGCCCATGCTGGCCGAGGGCGTCAACATGGTGAACGCGCCCCTGGTCGCGCGCGAGCGCAACATCGAGGTGACGGAGACCAAGCACAGCCGCGGCGGCGACTACCACACGCTCTTGCGCTTCACGGTGAAAACCGACCGGCGCGAGCGCAGCGTCGCCGGCACGCTCTTTGGCGGCAAGAAGCCGCGCCTGGTCGAAGTGAAGGGCATTGCGGTCGAGGCCGAGCTCTCGCCGCACATGCTCTACATCACCAACCTCGACAAGCCGGGCTTCATCGGCGCGGTGGGCAAGATCTTCGGCGATGCCGGCATCAACATCGCCACCTTCCACCTCGGCCGCGCCGACGCCGGCGGCGAGGCGATCGCGCTGCTCGGCCTGGATGATGCGGTGACGCCGCAGCTGTTGGACAAGGTGCGGGCACTCCCCAACATCCGCCAGGCGACGCCGCTGAGGTTCTAGCCGACCGACCGACACCCCTCACCCTGTCCCTCTCCCCCTTCGGGGGCGAGGGGACGCTAGTGTCGACGGTTGGCCAGGGGTTCCCTCGCCCCCGAAGGGGGAGAGGGACAGGGTGAGGGGACCTTTGTCGGTAAGTAGGTCGCTACGCTAGAGACTCCCGCACCAGAGGCGTGGTCGAGCAGTGCAGGCCGCCGCCGTTCGCCTGCACGTTGGCGAAGGGCATGACCGTCCAGGTGACGCCGGCGCGGGCCAGCGCGTCGAGCGTGCGGTTGGTGGCGCCCTCGGGCATCAGCAGCTTCCCTGGCGCATAGCAGAGCGAGTTGACGATCCAGCGGTCGTCGGCCGGCTCGATCTCGATGGCGCGCACCTTGAGTTCGCGCAGCTTCTCGATGAAGGAGTAAGGCAGCCCCATCGGGTCGATCAGCGCCAGGTCGCGGTCGATCATCATGAAGGAGGCGTCGATGTGGATGTCGTAGCCGCTGAGGTCGATCACCAGCAGCTCGACACCCTGGCGCGCCAGCACCTCGCCCACCTGCGCCGCGCCCTCCCGGTTGACCCGCACGCCGCAGCCGATGACGCAGGTCTTCGGGTTGATCCACGAGAAGCTGCCCCCCTCCATGATCGCCGTGCCGGAGAGCGTGCGCAGGATCGGCACGCCGAGCTTCGCCAGCGTGCGGGTGATCGCCAGCTCCTCGCCGCGGCGGATGCGGGCGCCCATGCGGCAGACGATGGCACCGCCCTTCACCATGATCAGCGGATCGCGCGTGTAGACGCTCTTCAGCCGTCCGCCGGCGACGCCCTCGACGAAGTGCACCTCGACGTCCTCGGCCTTCAGCGCGCCCACGAAGGCATCGTGCTCGCGCTGCATCCCCGGGATGTCCGGCATGGTCTCGCTCTGGAAGTACCAGCCTTCCTCGAGGTCGCCCAGCGAGCCGATCTCCTCGATGCGCTTCGTCGGGTCGATGACGTCCATCTCCGGCCCCGGCCGATGCATCAGGATCGAGCGGATGCGCCCGACGTCGTTGTCGATGCCCCAGGCGCGGCCCCAGGTGCGCTCCAGCTCGCCCGGGTCCTCGAAGGCCGGCTCGGCGCCGGCGGCGAACAGCTTGATCGTCTGGTTGTAGACCCAGGTGGCGGACTTGGCTTCGGTCATCTTCCCGGTTCCTTGCGGCGTCGGCTTTGCGCCGCAGCGCCGTCACGGTCTCCTGTGGGCGGCAGCGATCACGGCTGATAGATCACAAAGATCTTCTTGAGGTACCCATCGACCTTGAAGTCTGTGACCGCGCCATAGGGCACGAAGAAGCTCTCGCCGGCCTTGAAGATCTGCGCCTTGCCGCCGGGCCCCGTGATCGTCACCTCACCCTCGAGCAGGCACATGAGCTCGTGGCGCGGGAAGGGGATCGGCTTGCGGTGATAGGCCGTGGTGTCCCAGACGCCGACGGTGAGACGGCCGTTGGCGTCCTTGAAGAACTCCCTGGTGTGCTGCACGGGGTTGCCGCTGAGCAGCGCCTCGGGCTTCGGTCCGGCAGACGGCTCCAGCTTCGCCTTGGGATCGGGCAGCGCCACGGCGAGCCCTCTAGAGGGCCGCTGGCTCGCCTTGTCGGATGTTTCCTGGATGACGAAGAACTTCTTCACGTAGCCCGGCTGGCGCCATTGGCAGACCAGGCCCTTGGGGATCGCGAAGCTCTGCCCGGCCTCGACGCGGGTGACGCGGCCGTCCGGCAGCACGATCTCGACCGCGCCCTCGAGCAGCAGCATGAACTCGTCGACCGAGTAGGGGCCCATCTTGGCCGTCATGGCGGTGCAGTCCCACACGCCCGCCTGCAGGCCCCGCGCCTTGTCGTCGATGTAGAGGTGGCCGCGCTGGCGCGGCGTGCCGGAGATCAGGTGATGCGGCGGGATTTCCTCCCACTCCTGCAAGGCGACATTCGGATCGAAACGCACCGCGTCGTTCGGCAGGGTCTCGGCAAGTATCGTCGTTGTCATCGTAGGGTCTCCGGCTATGCAGATTTCCTCAGGAACACCTTGTTCACCACGCAGCTGTCCTCGCCGTGGCGCAGGTAGGCGACGAGACGTTCGACGGCGAGGCGGCGCATGTCTTGCCAGCTCTCCGGCGCGTACCAGGCGGCGTGCGGCGTGATGATCAATCTGTCGCGCAGCCAGTCCTCCTGCGCGCTGTAGGCGCGGATCAGCGGATGGTCGGCCGGCGGCGGCTCGCTCGGGAGCACGTCCAGGCCGGCGCCGCCGAGGCGGCCCGACTTCAGCGCCCGGTGGCAGGCGTCGAGGTCGACGATGGCGCCGCGCGCGGTGTTGATGAGGAGCGCGCCCTCCTGCATGGCGCCGAAGCGCTGGCCGTTCATCATGCCGCGCGTCTCGGCGTTGGCCGGGCAGTGCAGCGAGACGATCTCGCTCTCGGCCAGCAGGGCCTCCAGGCTGTCGCGTCGCTCGACGCCGAGCGCGATCTCCTGGCCGCGCGGGATGTAGGGATCGTAGGCGAGGATGCGGAAGCCGAAGGAGCGGGCGCGCAGCGCGAAGGCCGTGCCGATGCGGCCCAGGCCGACGATGCCGAGCGCGGCGCCGCGGAGCCGCTTGATCAGCGGCGGCTGCCAGCCCGACCAGGTCGAGAGCGGGTCGGCCCGCAGTCGGTCGTGGTGGCTGGCGATGCCGCGGCGAAGCGCCAGCAGGAGGGCCATCGCATGATCGGCCACCTCGCCCGTGCCGTAGTCCGGCGTGTTCAGCACCGCGATGCCACGGGCGCCGGCGGCCTCGATGTCGATGTGATCGAAGCCGACGCCACTGCGCATGATCGCCCGGCAGCGCCCGAGCCGCTCGATCGCGGCCTTGGGCCAGGCGATGTAGTGCCAGCTCAAGACGCCGTCGCAGTCCTGCAGCGTCTCCGCAGGCAGCTCGTCGAGTGCGCGGGCCTGCCGGAAGACGAAGTCGACGTCGCTGCCGGCAAGGCTCTGCTCGAAGAGGCCGCGGTCGGCGAAGGGTGCATCGGGGCAGAGGATGCGCAGAGAGCTCATGCCTGCTATTGAAGGCACCGGCACGAGACCGGGCAAGGGGAGGCGGCGATGAAGCTGGTGCGCTGGGGCGAGGCTGGACAAGAGCGGCCGGGACTGCTCGACCGCGAAGGGATCCTGCGCGACCTCTCCGGCCTGGTCGACGACATCGCCGGTCCCGTACTGCTGCCGGAGGGTCTCGACAAGCTGCGCGCGCTCGACGCCGCCAAGCTGCCGGCGGTCGCGGGCCGGCCGCGGCTGGGCGCGCCGGTGGCGCACGTGCCGAACTTCATCGCGGTCGGCCTCAACTACGCCGATCATGCCAAGGAATCCGGCGTCGAGGTGCCGCGCGAGCCCCTGCTCTTTCCCAAGCACACCTCCTGCATCTGCGGGCCCAACGATCCGATCATCATCCCGCCGGGCTCGACCAAGCTCGACTGGGAGGTGGAACTCGGCGTCGTCGTCGGCCGACCCGGTCGCAACATTCCGAAGGATGCCTGGCAGGACCACGTCGCGGGCTACGTCGCGGTCAACGACGTCTCCGAGCGCGCCTTCCAGCTCGAGGGCACCGGGCAGTGGTACAAGGGCAAGTCGAACCCGAACTTCGGCCCGATCGGCCCCTGGCTGGTGACCGCCGACGAGGTGCCCGACCCGCAGCACCTGAAGCTCTGGCTCGAGGTGGACGGCCGGCGCTTCCAGAACGGCAGCACGGCAACGATGGTTTATGGCGTCGCCCACTTAATCCCGTACATCAGCAATTTCATGGCGCTGGCAACCGGGGATATCATCACTACCGGCACACCCCCTGGCGTCGGCCTGGGGCACAAGCCGCCGATCTTCCTGCGCGCCGGACAGGTGGTGCGTCTCGGCGTCGAGGGATTGGGCGAGCAGGAGTCCAAAGTCGTCCCCGCCTGAGGAGCAGGCCCATGATCCTGATCCGCCTGGTGCAGACGCTGCTGGTGGGTGCGATCGGGCTCTTCGCGGCCCTGGTCGCGGTGGACAACATCCTCGACTACGGCACGAACTTCGCTTTCGTGCAGCACGTGCTGTCCATGGATACGACCTTCCCCGGCAACGCGCTCATGGGCCGCGCTATCACCGACCCGGAGATGCATCGCATCGCCTATGCCGTCATCATCGGCTTCGAGGCGCTGACCGGCGTGCTCTGCCTGCTGGGTGCGCTCCTGATGCTGACCGGGCTGGCGGCGCCGCTCGATACCTTCCTCGCGCGCAAGAGCCTGGCCTTCGCCGGGCTGGGGATCGGTTTCCTGCTCTGGTTCGTCGGCTTCCTCGTGATCGGCGGCGAGTGGTTCCAGATGTGGCAGTCCGCCACCTGGAACGGCCAGGAAGCGGCCTTCCGCTTCCTGACCTCGATCGGCGTCGTGCTGATCTTCCTGTGTTACGAGAGGTAGTGCTCCCTCCACCATGCGAAGCATGGGGGAGGGCTGGGGAGGGGGTGGAGGCAAAGCAGCTCCAATCGTCGACACCCCCTCCCTATCCCTCCCCCAGCTTCGCTGGGAGAGGGGACACTTACTCCGGCGGGTTCAGCGTCGTCGGGAATCCCTCAGCGCGCAGCGGCGTCTTCAGCGCGTCTTCCAAGAGCTTCACGATCATCGTCGACCAGGCAGCGCCGCCGTAGGTTTCGCGGCCGCGCACGAAGATCTGCTCGGTCAGGCCGGCGAGCTCCAGCGGCACGCCGAACTTGCGGCCGAACTCGGTGGCGAAGCCCAGGTCCTTCAGCGCCAGGTCCATGGTGAAGCCGATGTCGTAGCTGCCGTTCAGCACGAGCTGCCCTTCGGTCTCGAAGACGAAGGAGTTGCCCGACGACGCGCGGATCGCATGGAAGGCCTTGGCGAGATCGAGGCCGCCGCGCTTGGCCAGCATCAGCGCCTCGCCGCCGGCGACGAGATGGATGAAGGCCAGCATGTTGGTGATCACCTTGATCACCGCGGCCGAGCCCAGCGGCCCCATGTGCAGCACCTCGCCGCCGATGGCTTCGAGCGCGGCGCGATGCTTCTCGAAAACCGCGACCTCGCCGCCGACCAGCACGGTGATCTCGCCCTCGGCCGCGCGATGCACGCCGCCGGTGACCGGCGCCTCCAGCACCTGGACGCCTTTCGCCTCGCAGAGCCCGGCGAGCCGCAGGATCTCCGCCTGGTCGTTGGTCGAGTTCTCGATCCAGGTGCCGCCGGGCGCCAGACCCTCCAGCACGCCATCGGGGCCGGCAAGCACCTTGTCGGTGGCCTTGGGCGACGGCAGGCAGGTGAAGAGGCTGTCGACCTGGCGGGCGAGCGCGGCCGGGCTCTCCGCCCACTTGGCGCCGGCGGCGATGTGCTTGGCGGCAGCGGCACGGTTCAGGTCGTGCACCGTGACGTCGAAGCCGCCCTTCACCAGGCTCATCGCCAGGTGCCGGCCCAGGTGCCCCAGGCCGATGAAGCCGATGCGCATTGTCTCTCCGGTGGTCAGTTCAGGCAGGCACGGAAGGCAGCGACCGTCCGCTCGATCCCGGCATCGTCGATGTCGAGGTGGGTGACGAGCCGCGTCCAGGGATGCGGCGCGGCGATGCGGATGCCGCGCTCCTCCAGACGCTGGGTCAGCGCCTTGGGATCGGCCCGGCGCGGCCGGACGAAGACCATGTTCGAGTCCACCCCGCGATCGTCGAGCTCGAGCGCGTCGATCTCGGCGAGGCCTGCGGCCAGCTCCTTCGCCCGGCGGTGATCCTCGGCCAGGCGGTCGACGTGGTGCTCCAGCGCATGGAGGCCGGCGGCGGCGAGGATGCCGGCCTGCCGCATGCCGCCGCCCAGCATCTTGCGCGCGCGGTGCGCGCGGTAGATGAAGTCCTTCGGGCCGCAGAGCAGGGCGCCGGCCGGCGCGCCCAGGCCCTTGGAGAGGCAGAGCGTGACGCTGTCGACGGGCGCGGCCAGCGTCTTCGCGTCGACACCGAGCGCGACGCAGGCGTTGAAGAACCGCGCACCGTCGAGATGCACGACGAGACCCCTGCTGTGCGCGGCCTCGGCCGGCTTGCGGATCGCGTCGAGGGAGAGCACGCGGCCGGAGACGGTGTTCTCCAGAGAGAGCAACCGCGATATCGGGTAGTGCGGATCGTCCGCCTTGATCGCCGCCAGCACGTCGGCCGCAGCGACGGCGCCCTTGCGGTCGACCGGCAGCGGGAAGTGCGCCACGCCGCCGAGCACGGCCGAGCCGCCGGCCTCGTGGCGGAAGACATGGTAGCTCTCGCCGAAGATCGCCTCCTCGCCCCGCCCGCAGTGGCTGAGGATCGCGGCGAGGTTCGCCTGCGTGGCGGCGGCGAGGAAGAGCGCCGCTTCCTTGCCGACGCGCGCGGCGGCCACCTCCTGCAGGCGGTTGACCGTCGGATCCTCGCCGTAGACGTCGTCACCGACCTCGGCTTCGGCGATCGCGCGACGCATCGCCGGCGTCGGCCGGGTGACCGTGTCGCTGCGCAGGTCGACCAGCGGCAGGTTCTTGCTGCCGGCGGTCCGTCGGGTCGTGGTGTCGACGTAGGCCATCTCAGAGTCCCACCTTCATAGCCAGTGCATCTCGAAGGGGAAGGTGGAAAGGCGCTCGACGCCGGTCTCGGTGATCAACACCTGTTCCTCCAGCTTGATCCCCTCGCGGCCGCCTTCGGTGCCGATGAAGGATTCGACGCAGAGCGTCATGCCGGCCTGCACGATGCCGTCGTAGCCCTTGGCCTGGAAGTCCGGGGCCCACTTGAACGAGGGCCACTCGTCGGCGAGGCCGACGCCGTGAATCATCGAGGAGTAGCGCCGCGCCAGGAACTCCTCGGGGATCGGCCAGGAGCGCTCGGCCGTCTCGCGGAAGGAAATGCCGGGCTTCAGCAGGGCCATGTTGTGCTGGATCTGCGCGTAGGCATTGGCGTAGAGCCGGCGCTGCTCGTCCGTCGGCTTGTCGCCGCAGACCCAGGCGCGCGAGATGTCCGAGCAGTAGCCGTAGGGGCCGATCAGGTCGGTGTCGAAGGAGACAACGTCGCCGCGCTCGATCCGGCGCATCGAGCACTCGCGGAACCAGGGATTGGTGCGCGGGCCGGAGGAGAGCAGGCGCGTCTCGATCCACTCGCCGCCCAGGCGGATGTTGGTCTCGTGCAGCTTGGCCCAGAGCGCGTTCTCGGTGATGCCGGGGACCAGCGCGTCCTTCATCGCCTGGCAGCCGGCCTCGCAGGCCGCCATGGAGGCGCGCATCAGCACGATCTCCTCCGGCGACTTGATGCAGCGGGCCTGCTCGGCCACCTCCTCGCCGTGCAGCAGCTCGAGACCGCGGTCCTGCAGCGCCTGGCTGCCCATGTGGCCCAGGCGGTCGATGGCGATGCGGCGGTTGCCGGCGCCGTGCCTGGTCATCAGGTCGTCGATCTGGTCGGCGAAGAGCTTCACCCGCTCCGGCGCGCGCGAGCCGGCGGAGAAGTAGTAGAACGACGGCAGCACGCGGTACTCGTCGACCGTCGGCAGCCCCTCGGCCAGGTGCGGGTGGTTCGCGTAGTCGAAGAGCACCACGGGCCCGTCGAGCGCCACGAAGACGCAGCGCGTCTCGTAGTGCGAGCACCAGACCTGCATGTTGGTCGCGTCGGTCGCGTAGCGCGTGTTGATCTGGTCGAAGAAGAGCGCGCCCGCGATGTCGCGCTTGGCCATCTGCTCGCGCAGCCGCGCCAGGCGATAGCGGCGGACCTTGTCCAGGTCGGTCGGCGCCGGCGTGAACTCCATCGCGCCGTGCTGGCGGGCTTCCGCGTTGCGAAGGATCGGCTGGGTCTCGTTCAGGGGCATGGGGCGGAATTTCCGGACAGGGAAGGGGCTGGGGGATCAAGTGCATGCTAGGGGAGGTGCGATGACAACGCAGCCGACGCTTTCTGTCGCTGGTCTGACGTGGCCAGCTGGTGCAATCCTCCCTCTCCCCTTGCGGGAGAGGGTCGGGGTGAGGGGGGTAGGTCGGTGCGATGCTCGACATCGTTACCAACCGACCCCCCTCACCCCAACCCCTCTCCCGCAAGGGGAGAGGGGCTATTCAACCCACCGGCCGGTTGGTCATCTCCAGGTGCAGCTGCTTGCCCTTGTACGGATGCGCCAGCGCGACCGCCTCGTCGAGCTCGACGCCCAGCCCCGGCTCGCTCGGCGGGATGACGTAGCCCTCCTCGAAGCGGATCGGCTTCTTCAGGAGCTCGGCGTGGAAGCCGCCCCAGGTGCCGATCGATTCCAGGATCAGGAAGTTCGGGCTGCAGGCCGAGATCTGGATATTGGCGGCACCGACCACCGGGCCGCAGTAGCAGTGCGGCGCGATCTGCGCGTAGTGCACCTCGGCGAGCGCGGCGATCTTCTTCGCTTCCAGAAGGCCGCCGACCCGGCCGAGGTCGAACTGCAGGATGGCGGCGGCACCGGTCGCCAGCACGCGCTGGAACTCGTACTTGGTGGCGAGCCGCTCGCCGGTGGCGATCGGGACCGAGGTCTTGCGCGCCACCTCGGCCATGGCTTCGGGCATCTCCGGCGGGGTCGGCTCCTCGAACCAGAGCGGATCCCAGGGCTCCAGCACCTTGGCCAGGCGCACCGCGCCGGAGACGCTGAACTGCCCGTGCGTGCCGAACAGCAGGTCGGCCTTGCCGCCCACCGCCTCGCGGATCAGCCGGCAGAAGTCACCGGCGAGCTTCAGCTCCGCCTGGCTCGGCTGGCGCGGATCGAAGGCGGCGTAGGGTGCCACGGGATCGAACTTCACCGCGGTGAAGCCCTCAGCGACGTACTCGGCCGCGCGCTCGGCCGAGAGCTTCGCGTCCTTGTAGATCGCGTCGGTCTCGCCCTTCTCCGGGCGCGGGTAGATGTAGGTGTAGCTGCGCAGCCGCTCGTGCACGCGCCCGCCCAGGAGCTCGTAGACCGGCTTGCCGGCGGCCTTGCCGACGATGTCCCAGCAGGCCATCTCGAGCCCCGAGACGATGCCCATCATCGAGATGTCGGGACGCAGCGTGAAACCCGTCCCGTGCGCCTTGCGCCAGAAGCTTTCGATGTGGTGCGGGTCGCTGCCGATGAG
>DATEDK010000433.1:0-2559 GCA_035281685.1 Kiloniellales bacterium
CCGCTCCTGCAGCCCGCCATAGCTCATGCGCGAGGTCATTACCTCATCATAGATCAGCACGATGCCGTGGCGATCGGCCTGCTGGCGCAGCATGGCGAGATACTCCGGCGTCGCACAGATGCCGCCGCCCGAGCCCATCATCGGCTCGACCAGGATGGCAGCGAGGTCGCGCGCTTCGCGCTCGATCGTCGTCCGGGTCTGCTCGAGGTCGTTGTAGTGCCCGTAGACCCAGGGGCCGGACACGTTGAGCTGGCTCTTGTGCTGGCCGAAATAGAGCACGCCGCCGTGGTAGCCGCCCTCCATCACCATCACGGCCTGGCGGCCGGTCGCGATGCGCGCGGCGGCCAGCGCCAGCAGGTTCGCTTCGGTGCCGGAGTTGGTGAAACGCACCTGGTCGATCGAGGGAAAGCGCTGGCAGAGCTCGCCCGCGAGCTCGGCCTCGTAGCGGTTGGGACCGCCCAGCACGATGCCGTCGGCGAGCGCCTTGCGGATCGCCTCGACGATCACCGGCTCGCTATGACCGTAGAGCCCGGCGGAGTACTCGCCCAGGAAGTCGGTGTAACGGTGGCCGTCGAGGTCCTCGACGAAGCAGCCTTCACCCTTCGCGAAGCCCAGCGGGAAGGGGGAGAAGTGCAGCACGGTGCGGGTGTTGCCGCCCGGCATCGGCCCGGTCGCCGCTTCGAAGCGCGTCTTGCTCTTCGGGTTCGCCGCAACGTAGGCGCGCTCGACCTCGTCCACGCGGCTCTTCAGGGCGGAGTTGCTGCTGCGGCTGCCGTCGGCACTCATGGCGTTCCTCGCGGGTCGAAGTTCGGGCGCATCTTAGCGGGTAGAGGCCCGCGATGCAGGCGCTCGTCGGCCGAACGCAACGCTGGGTTCCGGTGTGGACATGGCGGCGCGGCGGCTCACGCACCGCGCGCGTCCCAGACCGGCGCCTCCGCGGGGCCCAGGGTCTCGCGCTTGACCTTGCCGACCTCGGTATACTCGAGCCGATCGCGCAGCTCGATGTAGCGTGGCGCCATGTAGGCAGCCATGCGCTCCAAAGCGAAGGCACGGATTGCCGCCGGTGCCGGCGCGGCGCCGGGGACCGGGACGATCACCGCCTTGACCTCCTGGCCGACGACCGGATCGTCGATCCCGACGACACCGCAGTCGGCAACCTCCGGATGGGTCTTCAGCACGCGCTCGACCTCGACGGCGGCGATGTTCTCGCCGCCGCGGCGGATCGCGTTCTTCATGCGGTCGACGAAGTAGAAGAAGCCTTCGGCATCGAGACGGCCGAGGTCCTGCGTGTGGAACCAGAGGTTCTGCCAGGCCGCGACCGTGGCGGCCGGATCGCCCTCGTAACCCTGCATGGTGACGTGCGGCACGTGCGGACGCACGACCACCCGGCCGACCTCGCCCACCGGCAGCCTTCGGTCGGTCGCGGGATCGACGACCGCGACCTCGAAGTCGGGATTGATGCGCCCGCAGGAGCCCGGCGGCGTGGCTTCGCCGAAGAGCGGCAGCGTCAGCGGCTCGCACTCGCTCATACCGTAGGTGTCGATCACCTGGAAACCGAAGCGCGCCTCGAAATCGGCCATCGCCTTGGGCGTGTTGTTGGCGATCATGCCCATGCGCAGGGAGTGGCGACGGTCCTCCGGCGAGGGCGGCGGCAGGCTCAGGAGATAGATCACGTTGGAGAAGCCGCCGCACACGGTCGCTCCGATGGCGCGCACCTCTTGCCAAAAGCTGTGCCGCGAGAAGCGCTCGAACATCACCAGCCTGGCGCCGGCGCAGATCGCGCAGAGCGTGACGTGCAGCTGGCCGCCGACGTGGCTGAGCGGCATCCAGTCGTGGAAAACGTCGCGCTGGGTATAGGCGAAGGCATCGACCATGACGGCGGCGCCGCGCGTATACATCGCGTGCGGGATCACCACCAGCTTCGGCAGGCCCGTGGTGCCGGAGGTGTAGATCGCGACGGTCGGCTGATCGCAGCGCAGCGGCACCGGCGTTGCCGGCGCCGCGCGTGCCACCGCCGACCAGTCGAGCCGGCGTTGGCCGGGCCGTTCTTCCGGCACGGCATCGGCGAAGATCACCAGCTCGGCCAACGACTGCGCCGCCTTCGGCATCTCGGCGAAGCTGGCCCGGTCGGTCACCAGCACCGGCGCGCGACCGCGCTCGACGAGGCCGGTCAGAATGTCGCCCTTCTGCTGCCGGTCGATGGCCAGGAACGACCCGCCGAGCGCGTTGCAGCCGAACCAGGCGAAGAGCACCTCCGGGGCTTTCGGCAGAAAGGAAGCGACGCGCGCGCCCGCATAGCCCTCCGCCGCCAGCAGGCCTGCGAAGCGCAGGCTCTCCTGCCAGCCCTCGGCGTAGGTCCAGGCGCGCTTGCCCTTGGCAAGGAAGGCTGCGTCCGGCGTCGCCCGCACGCGCGCGGCGATCATCTCCGGCACGGAGACCCAGAGGCTGCCGGTCAGGGCTTCGAGCGCGGCGGGGGTGGGCGGCCAGGGCATCAAGAGCTACCGACCGACACCCCTCACCCTGTCCCTCTCCCCCTTCGGGGGCGAGGGGACGGCAGCG
>DATEDK010000434.1:0-6480 GCA_035281685.1 Kiloniellales bacterium
TTGGAGATGACCGGCAGGATGCGGCCATCAAGCGGCGGCAGCAGGCCTTCATCCAGCCAGGCGTTGGTTGCCGATACCAGGTAGCGTGCCTTGACCGTAGCGCCAGCCGTCGCCAGGTGGTGCCAGCCATCCTCCTTGCGCCAGGACAGCACGCGGCTGTGACCGTGCAGGCACGCGCCGTACTTCTGCGCCGCGCGCGCCAGACCCTGCAGATAGCGCAAGGGATGCAGCCCGAAGCCGCGGCCGACCAGGAGCCCGCCATGATTCGCCGAGCCCGCGGCCGCTTCCGCGCCGAAGGCCTCGGGCTCAGCCAGGCGCGTCGGCACACCGAGCTGGCCGGTCATCGCTTCGCCGTAGGCTTTCAGGTTCCGGAAGGCACGCTTGCTGTGCGCTGCGATCCACATCCCGGCGCCCTGGCGCTGCACGTCGATCGACTCGCCGCGAATGATGTCCTCGACCAGCGTCACGGCATCGAGCTGGGTCGCCATGTAGCGCCGAGCCTCGTCCAGCCCCTGGCGGCGGATCAGCGCGTCCAGCGCGAGCTTCGAGGCCGGCATGCAGAGGAAGCCGGCGTTGCGCGCCGATGACCCCCAGCCGATGTGGCCGGCCTCCAGCACGGCCGCCTCGATCCCATGGTCCCTGGCGAGGTGATAGGCGGTCGAGAGGCCGGCGAAGCCGCCGCCGACGATCGCCACGTCCACGGTCGTGTCGTCCGTGAGTGGCGGTGCCTCGGGACGCGGGCCGGCGGAAGCCTCCCACCAGGAGGCGACCGGAGCTGGATCGTAGAGCGGCGCCGGATAGAAGTGGCGCGGCGTCATCAGCCGTCTTTCAGTCCGTACCAGAGGTAGGCAGCCTTCAGGTAGAAGCGGCGCAGCGCGGGGAAGGGGAACTTCGGCGAGAGGCCGAGGATCGGTGCCGGGATCACGTCCTCGTCGCGGTTCGCGCCGGCGGCGAGCTTCGCCAAGGCTTGCCCGGCCCAGGACATGGTGTTCACGCCGTTGCCGTGACAGCCGTAGGCGAAGAGGACGGTCCGGTCGTCCGGCAGGCGGCCGATCGCCGGCATCCTGGTGCTGGTGAGCGCGACCAGCCCGCGCCAGAAGTGCGAGGTCTCGGCCTTGGCGAAGGCCGGGAAGACCTCGCCCAGGCGGCGCGTCAGCCAGAGGCGCATCTTGGCCGCCGACGCCGGCGAGCCGTCGGTGTCGCCGCGCGCGCCGAACAGCAGGCGGCGGTCCTTCAGCAGGCGGTAGTAGAAGATCAGGCGGCGCATGTTCAGCAGCGGGGATTCGGTCACGAAGTTCTCCGCCGCGATCTCCTGGTCCGTCAGCGGGCGCGTGGTGACGATGTTGGAGAGCGCCGGCAACACGCGCCCGTCGAAGTCGCGCTTCAGCCCTTCGCGCAGGTAGCCGTTGGTCGCGAGGACCACCTGCTTGGCGGTCAGCGTGCCTCCGGCGGTGTGCAGGCGATGCACGCCGCCGCCGCTCTCCCAGCGCTCGACCAAGGTGTTGCCATGCACGGTGGCGCCGCGCTTCAACGTCGCCGCCGCGAGGCCGCGGTGATACTTCAGGGGATGCAGGCCGAAGCCGCGCTGAATGTGCAAGGCGCCGAACTGCTCGGTGCCGCGGTGACCTTCGGCCGCGAACTCGTCCTTCGTCAGCACCCTGGTCGGCACGCCGAACGGCTTCAGCGCGTCGGCGTAGGCTTGCAGCCCCGGCACCGCCTGCGGCCGGTGCGCCACGTCATAGAAGCCGAAGCCCTGGCGGTCGTAGTCGATCGCCTCCTCGCGGCCGAGGCGGTCCACCAGATCGACGGCGTCGAGCTGGCTCTGCATGTAGGCGCGCGTCGCCTCGAGGCCGAACTTCTCGACCATGGTCTCGATGCCGAGCTTGCCCGCGGGAAAGGAGACGAAGCCGCCGTTGCGGCCCGAGGCGCCCCAGCCCAGGTGGTTCGCCTCCAGCACGCGCACGTCGCGGCCGTGGTCCTTGGCCAGGTGATAGGCGGTCGAGAGCCCGCAGTAGCCGCCGCCGATGACCGCCACCTCGCAGGACTGCGCGCCGGTCAGCGGCCCGCTGTCCTTCGGCGGCGGCGGCGCCGAAGCCTCCCAGTAGGAAAGGACGGCCGGCTTTTCGTAGAGGTTCTGGTGGTAGAGGGTCGTGAGCGTCATCGGTCGTTCCACAGGCCCTCGCGGCGCACGTCCTCCATCGCCAGCACGATCGCCTTGCGCAGGATCTCCACCATCTCGTCGATCTGACTCCTGGTGATCACCAGCGGCGGGGAGAGCACGCACATGGAGTAGAGCGGCCGCACGATCAGGCCCAGGCTCTCGGCATGCTGGTCGATGCGGCGGCCGATCGCCTTGTCGAGCTTCAGGGGTTCCTTGCTGTCCTTGGAGATCACGCACTCGACGCAGGCCATGAGACCGAGGCCGCGCACGTCGCCGACGATCGGGATGTCGCGCAGCTCGCGCAGCCGTCCCTGGAAGTAGGGCGCGAGCTCGCGCACGTGCTCGAGCAGATGCTCGCGCTCGAAGATCTCGATGTTCTTCAACGCGACCGCGCTCGCCACCGGATGGCCGAAGTAGGTGAAGCCGTGGAAGAAGGTGACGCCCTGCCCCTTCTCGCCGCTGATCGCCTGCACCAGCCGGTCGGAAATCAGCGTGGCGCCGAGCGGCAGGTAGCCGGAGGTCAGACCCTTGGCGCAGGTGATGATGTCGGGCGTGACGCCGAAGACCGCCTCCGAGGCGAACCAGTGGCCGAGCCGGCCGAAAGCGGTCACCACCTCGTCGGCGATGAACAGGATGTCGTGCTTCCTGCAGACCTCCCAGAAGGCTTTCAAGTAGCCCTCCGGCGGCACGACCACGCCGCCCGAGGCCTGGATCGGCTCGGCAATGAAGGCGGCGACCTTGTCGGGACCGATCTCCTGGATCTTGGCCTCGAACTCCGCCACCAGCTTGCGACAGAACTCCGCCTCGCTCATTCCGGCCGGGCGCCGGTAGGTGTTCGGCGAGGAGATGCGGTGGATCGTCTTCGTCTCGAAGTCGAAGTTGTTCTGCTCGCGGTCCTTGCCGGTGCACGATGCCGAGAGATAGGTCGAGCCGTGGTAGGCCGCCTCGCGGCTGATGATGTGCTTCTTCTCACGGCGGCCGAGCACGTTGTTGTAGAAGGCGACGAAGCGGAGCGCGGTATCGACCGCGGTCGAGCCGCCGGTCGCATAGACTACGGTATTGAGGTCGCCCGGCGAGATCGACGCCAGCTTCTCGCCCAGCAGCACCGCCGGCTCGTTCCCCAGGCCCCAGGGGCTCTGGTAGGCGAGCGCCATGGCCTGCTCGGCCATGGTCTCGGCGAGCTCGCGTCGCCCGTGGCCGACCTGCACGCACCACATGCCGGCGGGCCCGTCGATCAGCTTCTTGCCGTCCTTGGTGTGGACGTAGATGCCCTCGGCGTGCCCCAGCATCGTGCGCTTCAGCGTCGGCCGATCGCCCAGGTGCTCCCAGGGATGCAGCAGGTGTTTCAGCTTCTGGTGCAGCGGGCTGGGTGCGGCAGCGGCGGTCATGGTTCGGTCCTCTGCAAACAAAGTCCCCTCACCCTGTCCCTCTCCCCGCAAGCGCGAGGGGACCCCTGGCCCGCTGTCAGCGCTGCCGTCCCCTCGCCCCGCGATAGCGGGGAGAGGGACAGGGTGAGGGGCGTTTGGTCGGTCTATCCCACCACAACGAGGGCGTCGACGGCCATGCACCCCTTGGCGGAGACGATGACCGGATTGATGTCGATCTCCTTCACGCGATCCGCCAGTGCTACCGCGAGAGAGGAGAGGTTCGCAGCGGCCTGGGCGAAAGCCATGACGTCGGCCTTGGGCGTACCGCGGAAGCCGTCCAGCAGCTTGCGCAGCTTCAGCCGGTCGATCAGCTGCAGCGCCCAGGCGGCATCGAAGGGCGGGCGCGCCAGCACGACGTCCTTCAGCGCCTCGGCCAGCACGCCGCCGGAGCCGATCACCACCGTCGGCCCGAACTGCAGATCGCGCGTCAGGCCGAGGATCATCTCGACCCCCTTCTCCGCCATCGGCGCCACCAGCGCCGAGCGACCGAGCCGCTTGGCGAGATCGTCGTAAGCCGCGCCGACCGCGGCTTCGCCTACAAGGTTCAGCTTCACCCCGCCGACGTCGGACTTGTGCGCGATGCCGGGCATTGCGGTCTTCAGCACCACCGGCCGGCCGAAAGCGGCAGCCGCCGCCAGCGCCTCATCGCGACTCTCGACCAGCTTGCGCGGGATCACCGGCACGCCGAAGTCGGCGACGAGGTCGAGCGAGAGGTTCTCGTCCAGCGTCCCGTTCGCCGTCAGGCGCTTGCGCCAGGCCTCGGCCTTCGCCTTGTCGATGGCGGCACCGCCACCGGGTCCGCGGAAGTCGCGGTGGTCGAAAAGCGCACGCGCGCCGCGCAGGAACTGCGGCGCCCCGTCCATGGTGACGAAGCCCTCGGCCTGCAGCGGCAGGGTCTCGGTGGAATCGCCGCTGCCCTGGTGGTTCGAGCAGATCACGATCGGTTTCGCGACGCCGGCGGCGCGCGCCTGGCGCGCCACTTTCGGAGCCATGGTGTTGACCACGCCCTCGGGACCGCGGTCGCAGAGCACGACGCCCAGCGCCGTGTCAGGATCCTCCATCAGCGCCAGGAAGCAGTCGTTGAAGATGCCCTGCGCGTCGTTGCCGGTGCCCCAGGCGTCGCAGGGATTGACCGGCGGCAGGCCGTGCTCCAGGCGCGCGGCCAGGCGTTCCGTAGTTCTGCCGTTGATCTTGGCGAAGGGCACGCCGGCGTCGTGCGCCAGGTCCATGAAGAGCTCGCGCTCGCCGCCGGAATCGTGGATCGCGGCCAGCGCGCCTGGTCCGAGCTTCGGATACCTCGAAAAGAGCAGCGCCGTATAGACCAGCTCGTCGATCGAGCGCACGCGGTGCACGCCGTAGCGCTCGAAGAGCGCCTGGTAGGCGCCGTCGTCGCCGACCAGCGCACCGGAGTGCGAGGTCGCGAGCCTGGCGCTCTCCTCGGTGCGGCCGACCTTCAGAATGACGACCGGCGTGCGCTTCTTCCCTGCCTTCTCCAGTGCGGCGACGAAGCCGGCGGGATCGCGCGCCGTCTCCATGAAGATGGCGATGACCCGCGTCGATTCCTGCTCGAGCGCGAAGTCCATGTAGTCCGCGAGCGAGAGCACCAGCTCCTGCCCCGGCGAGACGACGTAGTTGTAGTCGAGCCGCGCCTCGGCATCGACCATCGAGCAGAGCGCCGAGCCCGAGTGCGACAAGAGCGTCACGCCGCCGGCGCGGTGCACCTTGCGGGTCGTGAAGCCGCAGGCCCAGAGCCCGATCTCGAAATTGTAGAAGCCCATGCAGTTGCCGCCGACCAGCAGGAAACCCGCCTCGCGGCAGCGGTCGCGGATGCGCTCGGTCAGGGGCGGTTCGCGGTCGCCCTCGAGATAGAGGCTGGAGACCATGGTGCCGGCGCGGATGCCGGCGGCGATCGAAAGCTCCAGGTTCTCCTCGACGGCCGCGTTGGGCACGGCGAAGGCGACGTGCTGCGGCACCTCTGGAAGGTCGCTCAGTGCGCCGTAGCACTTGAGGCCCTCGATCTCCTCGTAGCGCGGGTTCACCGGATAGAGCCGGCCGTTGTAGCCGCCATGGCGGATCTGCCGGATCAGCGTGTTGCCGACCGAGTGGGGACGTTGCGAGGCGCCGATGATGGCGAGCGACTGCGGGCGCAGGACGGGATCGAGACGGTGCTGCATGGAAAGCTTCGACGGCGAGCCTTCAGAAGTCCGCGGGCGGGGTCAGCCGGCGGCGCGGCGGTTGGAAGAAGGGCTTCTCGACAACGCGGGCGCGGGCCATGACCTTGTCCCACTTCAACTCTTTCAGCACGTAGACCTCGACCCAGAGGTCCGCCGTGCGCTCCACGCCCCGCAGTCGTCCCGTGGGGCGGCGGAGGCTAGCCAAGGCGAGGTTGCGCTTGCAAGTGGGCGACCAGGCCGCGGTCGTGAGGAAGCCCACCTCGTGCTTGCCGCGGTGGTAGACCAGCGATCCGGGGGCGGTCTTGTGCCCTTCCAGCTCGAGCGGCACGAGGCAGTACTTCGAGCCCCTGGCCTGCTCGGCGAGAAGCGCCCGGCGGCCGTTGAACCGGCCCTTGGCGAAGTCGACCTGCTTCTCCTGCCCCAGCTCGAAGGGCGAGCGGCCGCGGGTGTCGCGCAGCGCCTGCTCGGCCGGCACGAAGTCGACCCGCGCCATGATGAAGCCGGCTTCGAGCCGCGCCAGGTTCAGCGCGAGCGAGCCCATGGCGCTGAGGCGGAAGTCCTGCCCCGCTTCCCAGAGGCGATCCCAGAGTGCCAGCGCGTGCTCGGGCGCAGTCCAGAGCTCGTAGCCGAGGTCCCCAGTGAAGCCTGTACGGGAAATCACCAGCGGCCGCCCGTCGAAAGAGGTCTCGGCTAGGTCGAAGGGTTTCAGCGTCTCGAC
>DATEDK010000435.1:0-2717 GCA_035281685.1 Kiloniellales bacterium
CAGGCGCGCGGCGACACCCGCGAACAGCGGCCCGATGTCGCCGAGGTAGATCAGCAGGTCGGCGGCGGCTACCAGATCCCAGCGGGCCGAATCACGAGAAAGGAAATCCGCCGCCTCGACGACCTCCAGGCGCCGATAGCGGCCCTTGGCGCCGGCCAGCTCCACCATGCGCGGCGCCAGATCGATTCCGGTCCAGCGCTCGACCTGCTCGCCGAACGCCTCGGCCACCAGCCCGGTGCCGCAGCCGATGTCGAGCGCCTCGCGGAACCCTCCTGGTCTCAGACGCGCCGCCAGCGCCGCCAGGGCCCAGGGCGCCTTGTAGTTCAGTCGGTCGACCAACTGGCGCTCGAAGATCGGCGCGAAGGCGTCGAAGTTCGCCGCGATGAAGCCTGCCGGGGGCGCCGCCGTGGTATGGCCCTCCACCGCATCCAGCATGTGGCGCGAGATGCTGTCGTCGGGAGCGAGCTCCAGCGCGCGGCGGAAGGCATCTGCCGCTTCCTGGAACCGGTCGAGGTCGGCGGCGAGCAGGCCAAGGTTGCGCCAGCCGTCGGCACGGTCGGGCTGCAGCTCGATGCCTTTCCGGTAGGCGCTCAGAGCCTCGATCGGCCGGTGCAGGGCGCGCAGGGCCGTGCCGCGGTTGTTGTGCGAGCGGCCGTGCCGCGGCCGCCGCGCGGTCGCGTCGTCCAGCAGCGCCAGCGCCTCGGCTGGCCGGTCGGCCGCCAAGAGCAGGGCCGCCGCCTGGTTCGCCGCCTCGACATGGTTCGGGTCTTGCCGCACCAAGCCCTGGAACAGGGCCAGGGAGTCCTCGTTGCGGCCTTGCTGCTTCAGCGCCAGCGCGAGGTTGTAGGTCAGCGCCGGATGCTCCGGGCGCTTCGCCAGGCCGTTGCGGAACACGCCGATCGCCTCGTCGGTACGCTCCTCGCGCGCCAGCAGGTGGCCCAGCGTCAGGGCCGAGGCCTCGTGCGCAGGATCCTTGGCGAGCGCGCGGCGCAGCACGCTCTCCGCCTCAGCGCTGCGGCCGAGACCGAAGAGCACGTAGCCCAGGTTGGCCAGTCCGTCCGGCCAATCCGGCTGCGGCGCCAGTGCCGCTTCGGCCTGGCGCACCGCGGCCTCGCCCTGACCGTCGCGCAGCAGCGCCACGGCCTTGAGGCTGACCAGCGGCGGATAGCCCGGCCGCGAGGCCAGCGCCTCGTCCAGCACGGCGAGAGCCTCCTTGGGGCGCCCGGCGGCCAGATGCTGGCCGGCGCTGCGCAGCGATACCTCGACCGGCTGCATCGGCTCAGAGTTCCCGCGCAAGGCGGTCGCAGGCGGCGACCAGCAGGCGCCGCGTGCCCGGCTCCATCGCCGAGTGGCCGGCGTCCGGCACCAGATGCAGCGTCGCCTCCGGCCAGGCTTGTGCCAGTTCCACGGCGCTGAACGGCGGGCAGACCATGTCGTAGCGCCCCTGCACGATGATCGTCGGGATATGGCGGATGCGGTCGAGGTTCGCCATCAGCTCGTCCTCCGCCAGGAACAGCTTGTTGGCGAAGTAGTGCGCCTCCAGCCGCGCGAGGCCGAGCGCAAGGTTGTCCTGCGAGAAGGCTTGCAGGGTCTGCGGGCTCGGCAGCAAGGTCGAGCAGGCCGCCTCGTAGCGCGACCAGATGCGCGCCGCCGGCAGGTGCACCTCGGGATCGGCGTCACAGAGCCGGCGCAGGAAGTTGCCGAGGATATCGCCGCGCTCGTTCGCCGGCAGGAACTCGGCAAAGCGTCGCCACTCGTCGGGAAAGAAGTTGCCGATGCCGTTGAAGAACCAGTCGAGCTCGCGCTCGCGGCCGAGGAAGATGCCGCGCAGCACCAGCGCCAGGACCTGCTTGGGATGCGCCTGCGCGTAGGCCAGCGCCAAGGTCGAGCCCCAGGACCCGCCGAACACCACCCAGGCCTGGATGCCTAGCTTGCGGCGCAGCGCTTCGATGTCGCCGACGAGGTCCTGCGTGGTGTTGCCGTCGAGCTCGCCCAGCGGCTGCGAACGGCCGGCACCGCGCTGATCGAAGATGACGATGCGGTAGCGCTCCGGATCGAAGAAGCGGCGATGGTCGGCCGAGGCGCCCGCGCCCGGTCCGCCGTGCAGGAACACGACCGGCAGGCCGCGCGGGTTGCCTGACTGCTCCCAGTAGAGCACGTGCGGCGGCACCACCGGCAAGGTGCCGGTTTCGTAAGGCGTCAACGGCGGATAGAGATCCTGGTCCGACATGCTCGCTCCCGACTGTAGGCTGGCAGCCTATAGCCCATGGCCGGCGGCTCCGTCACCCGCCCGCGCGACAAGGCTCGGTCGCGCCCCGCGGGTGGCCTCGCCGGCAAAGCCTGCTAAGGTTTTCCGATGCTTGCACGTCGCGTGTCTCGGCGATGGGTCCTCGGGGCCACCGCCGTGCTTTGGCTGCCGCGACCGCCGTTTCTGCCCGGCCTGCTCGCTGCGCCCGCCGGCGCCGAGCCGCTCCTGGACATCGCTCTGGAGGCCAAGGTCACAGAGGTGATCGATGGCGACACCCTGGTGCTGGACGACGGCACGGAGGTGCGGCTGGTCGGCACACAGGCGCCCAAGCTGCCGCTCGGCCGCCCCGGCTACTCGACCTGGCCGCTGGCGCCCGAGGCCAAGGCGAACCTGGAGCAGCTCGTGCTGCGCCGCCGCGTCGGGCTCGGCTTCGGCGGCAACGCGTGGGACCGTCACGGACGCCGGCTGG
>DATEDK010000436.1:0-10399 GCA_035281685.1 Kiloniellales bacterium
TGATCGCGGCCTCGACCGGCAACCACGGCCAGTCGGTCGCCTACGCCGCGCGCCAGGCCGGGCTCGCCTGCAGCATCGTCGTGCCGCGCGGCAACTCGGTCGAGAAGAACGCCGCCATGCGGGCGCTCGGCGGCGAGTTGATCGAGGCGGGCGAGGATTTCCAGGAGTCGCTGGAGCACGCGGCCCGCCTTGCGGCCGAGCGCGGCCTCTATCCCATGCCGTCCTATCACCCAGAGCTGGTACGCGGCATCGCGAGCTACGGGCTGGAGCTCTTCCGCGCCTTTCCCCAGCTCGAGCGGGTCTACGTGCCGATCGGGCTTGGCTCCGGCATCAACGGCGTCGTCGCGGCGCGCGAGGCGCTCGGCCTCACCTGCGAGATCGTCGGCGTGGTCTCCGCCCACGCGCTCGCCTATTACCTCTCCTTCCAGCGCGGCCAGTTCGCCGAGTCTCCCGCCACGACCCTGCTCGGCGACGGCATGGCCTGCCGCACGCCGAACGCCGAAGCCCTGGAGACGATCTGGCAGCACGTCGGCCGGATCGTCGTGGTGAGCGACGACGAATTGGCCGAGGCGATGCGGCTCTACTACTCGGCCACGCACAACCTTGCCGAGGGTGCCGGAGCAGCGGCGCTGGCCGCGGCGCTCAAGGAGCCGCAGCGCCGCGACCGGGCGATCGGCGTCGTGCTGTCGGGTGGCAACGTCGACCGTGCGCTCTACGCCCGCGTGCTGGCGGGCGAGCGCTTCATGCAGGCGAGCGCCGCCTGAACCAGGCCAGCGGCGCGCGGCCGGGCCAATCGCGCGCCGGGTCGAGGAGGACCCGCGCCAGCAGCTTGACCGCCGCCATGGAGATGAACGCCGAGGCGACGATGTCGGAGAGGTAGTGCCATCCCGTCACCAGCCGGGCGATCCCGACCAGGGCGGCGAGCAGGTAGACGACCGGCGCCCAGCGCGGTGCGAGCAGCGCCAGGACGGCTGCCGTGGCGAAGGCCACCTGGGTGTGTCCCGAAGGAAAGGAATCCCAGGGAAAGCCGGCGAAGGGACTGCCCAGCCCATAGCCGCTGTCCTCCAGGAATCCCCGCGGACGCAGCCTCGCGATCCCGAGCTTCAACAGATGGATCGCCGCGCTGGAGGCGAGCAGGCCCGCGAAGTAGAGCAGGCAGTGGCGCGCGACCCAACGGTACCAAGCGGCAAGGCTTTCGCGGCTTTGCCGCCCCGCAGCGACGAGGCAGGCGATGTAGAGGCCTGTGGCGATCGCGACATAGCCCTCCACCTTCCCCAGGTTGCCGATGAGGCGGAAGATCGGCCGCAGGGACTGCCAGCTCTCGCTCTGCAGGTGCACCAGGAGCGGCAGGTCGACGAAGAGCGCCAGGACGAGGCAGGCGGCGACGGCGACCAGGCTGGCATAGGCCAGCGGTTGGCGCGCCATCCAGGCGTCGAAGGCCGCGACCCTGGGTGTCATCTGAGCGATCGGCCGAAGTAGGTGATCTGCTCCCAGATGCCGTTCGAGTAGTTGAAGATGCGCAGCTGCGCGAGCGGGATCGGCAGCATGAGCTCATGGAACGAAGCCCGCAGGAAGCGCTTCAACTGCCGGTCGGCGACCATGGCGATCGCGGTTGGCTGCTCTTTCAGATAGCGCGCACTTCCCGCCGGGTTGATCAGCTTCGTCTCCGTGCCGGCCAGGAACACCAGGCTCGGCTCGTGGAAGCCCGTGCTGGCGAGCGGCGGTTCGTCGCTCGGCTGCAGGCGGCGCCACTCGGCCACCAGGATCTCGGCGGGGAAGACCTTATCCAAGCGCGGCAGCACCGCGCTGGTGGTCCAGCCGAAGAACAGGGCCCCGGCGACCGCCCCCCAGATCAGGGCCGGTTGCTGCCGTCCCTGCCAGGCGAGGCCGAGCGTGCCGCCCACGCCAACCACCAGGATCACCGCCACAACGACGCTCTGCCAGAGGAACCCGGCCTCCGCCAGGATCGGCAGTGCGATGGCGGCGGCGGCCAGCCCGAGGGCGCCCAGCCCGATCAGTCCGTGCAGCCCGTAGACCCAGCGCCGCCGCAGCTCGGGCAGCGCGGTCGTCACCGCCCAGGCGGTCAACAACGCCAGCGCCGGATAGGTCGGCAGCACGTAGTGCGGCAGCTTGGTCGGCATCACCTCGAAGAAGATCCAGGTCGGCAGCAGCCAGGCGAGGCAGAAGCGCAGAGGTGCCTCTTGCTTGCGCCGGCGCCAGGCAGCAAGCACCGCCGGCAGCGCGAAAAGCGCGCCTGGGAAGAAGAACAGCAGGTGCGCGCCCAGGTAGAAACCGGGCGGCATGCCGTGGCTCTCCTCGCCGCCCACGATTTTGGCGACGAGATCCTTGCTCGCGGCCTCGCCGACGAAGCCGGTGTCGCGCAGGAAGGTGACGAACAGGAACCAGGGGAGCACCAGAGCCAGGAAGAGCGGGAGGCCCCAGAGCGGCGACAGCCGCCCGAGCCAGCGCCAGCGGTGCTCGACGATTGAGAGCGCGAGGATGGTGGCGCCGACCACCAGCGGCGCGAGCGGACCCTTGATCAGGACGCCGGCCGCCAGCATTACCCAGAAGAGGGCGCGCCACTCGGCACCCGCCCAGGACTCCGGGCCGTCGCGCTGCGAGCGCTGCCAGATCTCTGCCAACGCGAGCTGCGCCGTCAGGATGGTCAGCAGCAGGACGGCGTCGGTCTTCGCCATCAGCGCCTCGACCTGGACCGCGAGGCAACCCGCCATCAGCAGCGCGGCGAGCGCGCCCACCCGCTCACCGAAGAGGCGCCGTCCCAGGAGCAGCAGGACGAGTACCGCGCCGACAGCCCCCGCCAGGGAGGGGATCCGATAGGCCCAGATCTCCGCCGCCTTGGGGGAGGAGAACAGGCCGACCGAGGCGGCCTGCAGCCAGTGGATGCCGACCGGCTTCTTGTTGCGCGGCTCGTCCTGGAAGTAGATGGCGACGTAGTCGCCGGTCTCCAGCATCTGCCGGGTGGCCTGCGCGAATCGGGTCTCGTCGCGATCGATCGGCGGCATGGCGACGATCGCCGGCACCGCTGCAACCAGAACCAGCAGCACCAGCAGCCAGGGCAGCCAGCGCGCGGCCGCGCCAGCCTCCGCCCGCGGACGTCCTGTCGCCGGAACCACGCTGCCTTCCGCCATGGCGAGCCCCTATAGCAGAGCGCTGCGGCGCAGCGAAGGGCGGTTTGTCCTTTTGGCCGGCGCGGCTATAGTCCCGCCACCTGGGGCAAAGGGTGGCCGCCAGCCAGCCGTGGCCGGCCGATTTCTTCCCGCAAGAGCGAGGTGTACTTGCCCGGCGTTGCTGCTCTCGAGCTGTCTGTCGTCGTACCGGCGCTGAACGAGCGCGAGAATCTGGCCCCCTTGGTGCGGCAAGTGGTGGCGGCGCTGACGGGTGTGGCCCGCTTCGAGATCATCGTCGTGGACGACGGCTCGACCGACGGTAGCACGCAGGAGCTCCTGAGGCTGATGCAGCAGGAGGCCAGGCTGCGCGCGCTCTCCCATGCGCGGCGCGCCGGCCAGAGCGCGGCCGTGGTCAGCGGCGTGCGGGCGGCGCGGGCGCCGCTGGTGGCGACGCTCGATGGGGACCTGCAGAACGACCCGGTCGACCTCGTTCGGCTGTACGCCGCCTGGCTGGCGGATCCGCGCCGCGAGGCGGTCGGGCTGGTCGCCGGCCAGCGGCGGCAACGCAGGGACCGGCTCAGCAAGCGGCTCTCCTCGCGCATCGCGAACAAGGTGCGCCGCGCCATGCTGCAGGACGAAACCGCCGACAGCGGCTGCGGCCTCAAGCTCTTTCCCCGCGAGCTTTTCCTCACCTGGCCGGTCTTCGCCGGCCTGCACCGCTTCCTGCCGGCGCTGGCGAAGAGCAGCGGCAAGCGTGTGCTGCTTGTCCCGGTGGGGCACCGGCCGCGCTCCGCGGGCACGACGAAGTACGGCATCTGGAACCGGCTCTGGGTCGGTATCGGCGACCTGCTGGCGCTCTGGTGGCTGCTCCGCCGCCGCCGCGACCCGGGTACGGCGAGGGAGTTCACGCTGCCGGCAAGCAGCGAGACGTGTCGTCCAACCGACAGCGGGCTTGCCGAGCCCCATCCCCTCCCCGAGCCGCAAATGTCGGACCGCTGAGCCTTCCACCGGCTACTCTGCGTCATCATGGCTCCCGCCACTGCCACTGCCGCGGATGTGACGCTGGTGATTCCCGCCCTGAACGAGCGCGAGAACATCGCCCCCCTGGTGGCCGAGATCGCTGCCGCTCTCGACGGCAAGGTCGACTTCGAGGTGCTCTTCGTCGACGACGGCTCGAACGACGGCACCGCCGAGGAGATCCAGCGGGTGATGCTCCAGGAGCGCCGCGTGCGCGCGATCAAGCACGACCGGCGCTGCGGCAAGTCGGCGGCGCTGCTCTCCGGCGTGCGGGCCGCGCGGGCCCCCTTGATCGCCACGCTCGACGCCGACCGGCAGAACGATCCCGCCGACCTGCCGGCGATCCTGGCGGCCTATCGCGCCGCGCCGACCGGCACGATCGGCTGCGTCGCCGGCCAGCGCATCAGGCGGCGCGATACCTGGCTGAAGCGGCTCTCCTCGCGCACGGCCAACAAGGTGCGGCGCAGCCTGCTGCGCGACGACACGCGCGACAGCGGCTGTGGCTTCAAGCTCGTTCCGCGCGAGGTCTTCCTCGCCATGCCGCAGTTCGAAGGCATGCACCGCTTCCTGCCGGCACTGGCGAAACGCCAGGGCCTGGCGATACGGCTGGTCGACGTGCAGGACCGCCCGCGCGCGGCGGGCTCCACGAAGTACGGCCTCTGGAATCGGCTCTGGGTCGGCATCGGCGACATGCTGGCGGTCTGGTGGCTGATTCGGCGATACCGCCGGCCGCAGAGCGTCACGGAAATCTCCCCCTGATCGAGGGATCCATGGACAGCGAAAAGATCTGGATCATCATCGGCTTTGTCGGCCAGGCGTTCTTCTCGGCGCGCTTCCTGATCCAATGGATCGTCAGCGAACGCGCGAAGAAGTCGATCGTACCGACAGCCTTCTGGCTCTTCTCGATCGGCGGCGGCGCCACGCTGCTCGCCTACTCGATCTACCGCGAGGATCCCGTGTTCATCGCCGGCCAGGGCGCCGGGCTCCTGATCTACTTCCGCAACATCCACTTCATCATGATGCACAAGAAGGCGGAGCAGGCCGAGCCGCCGCGCACGGTCTGATCTACCAGCCGCCGCGCTTCAGCCACTCGTCGACCATGGCGAGGCGGTCGTTGCCCCAGAACGGCTCGCCGTCGACGACGATGTAGGGTGAGCCGAAGACGCCCGCGGCCATCGACGCATCGAGCGCCTGACGCAGCCCATCCTTCACCGCCGGGTCCTGCAGCGCCTTGGCGACCTCCTCTCGATCGAGGCCGACCTCGCCCGCCACCTCGACCACCGATTCCGGCTTGGCGATGTCCTGGTTCCTGTTCCAGGCGCGGCGCAGCAGTGCCTGCATCAGCGGCTTGGCCTTTTCCGGGTGCTTCTGCTTCGCCCAGTAGGCGGCGCGGCAGGCGGAGATCGAGGGGAAGGGAAAGGCGTCGGGGATCACGAAGGGTCCGCCCCAGAGCCGTGCCGTGCGCAGCATGTCGCGCTTCGAGTAGTCGCCCTTCAGCGGCACCTCGATCAGCGGCTGCTGCCCGGTCTGCTTGAAGACCACACCTAGCATGATCGGCCGCCAGTCGGTCTCGCGGCCGTGTTTGGCGCAGAGCGCATCGATCTGCTCGGAGGCGAGGTAGCCGTAGGGACTGTAGAAATCGAAGTAGAACTGCACCGGCGCGGCCATGGTCGCCTCCCTCTGCGCGAGGCGGGAACGCTAGCGCGCATCCCCGGCAAATTCACCTCTCCCGGCGGGGAGAGGTTGGTTACTTTTCCCTGGAGCTAATCATTCGGCCATGATACTTAGCTTCATGGATCACTATCAGAGCGAGCTCACCGGCATCTTCCAGGCGCTGGCCGACCCGACGCGGCGGGCAGTGCTGGACCGCCTGGGCCGCGGCCCGGCCAGCATCAGCGACCTCGCCAGCCCCTTCGCCATGGCGCTGCCCTCGTTCATGAAGCACATCCGGGCGCTGGAGGAGAGCGGACTCATCCGCACCGCCAAGCGTGGCCGCGTGCGCACCTGCACGCTCGAGCGCCGGCCGTTCGCCGTTCTCGACTCCTGGCTGTCGCAGCAGCGCGCCCTCTGGGAAGCGCGCACCGACAGGCTCGAAAAATTCGTCACGACTGGCAGGACAAAAGACAGGACCCGATGAGTGCCGCTTTCAATCCCGACCTCGACCTCACCATCTCGCGCGTGATCAAGGCGCCGCCGATGGCGCTCTGGGAGGCCTGGGCGGATCCTGCCCGCCTGGAGCAGTGGCTCATTCCCTCGCCCACGCGCTGCAAGGTCGTGACGCTCGACCTCAAGCCCGGCGGCGGCTTCGTCACCGAGATGAGCGAGGACGGCGGACCCTTCGTGTCGCACATCAACGGCTGCTTCCTTGCGGCCGATCCCGGCAAGCGGCTCGTCTTCACCACCGCTCTGACCGCCGGCTGGCGCCCGGCGGTGCACCCTTTCATCACCGCAGTGCTGAGTTTCCGGGAGCACCCCGAGGGGACCGACTACCACGCGCATGTGATGCACAAGAGCGCGGCCGTCCGGAAGAGCCATGAGGAGGTGGGCTTCTACGACGGCTGGGGCACCGTCAACGAACAGCTGGCGAAGCTGGTCGAGGGCCGGCAGCGGTAGTCGGGCGCCCCTCCCCGCCCTAGCATCGCGGCAGCGACCGGGGAGCGCCGGCGATGACCCGTCTCAGGGTGATGACCTTCAACGTCGAGAACCTGTTCAGCCGCTTTCCGTTCAAGCGGCCGCGCGACCTCGCCGATCGGCTGGGGCTCTTCGACGAGGCCGACGCCAACACCGCCATGGCGCTCGCGAAAAGCGCACACCTCGTCCTGGAGGACGAAATCCGCACCTTCACGGCCCTGGCAATCCGGCAGGGCCGGCCCGACGTGGTGCTGCTGCAGGAGACGGAATCGATGCACGCGCTGCGTCGCTTCCACGACCTCTACCTCACCCGGGTCGGCGCGCTTCCCATGCCGCACGTGGCCGTGCTGGAGGGCAACGACAGCCGGGGCATCGATGTCGGCGTGCTGTCGCGCCTGCCGCTCGAGAGCCTCACCAGCCACAAGGATCTGAGCCTCGGCACGCTCTACCAGGGAGGTTTCGTCTGGGAACACTACGGCCTGCACCGGCGCAGCATCGAGCACGACCGGCTGTTCGGCGATCCGGACATGCGCGTCTTCCGCCGCGACTGCCTGGAAATCCGCCTCGAGCTCGATGGACGGCCGCTGCTGCTCTTCAATTGTCACTTCAAGGCGATCGATCCCGACCGCCAGCAGACGCGGGCCTTCCGCGTCGCCGAGTCCTATGGCGTGCGCCACCTGATCGAGACGCGCGCCCGCGCCCGCGGCATCGAGAACTGGATCGTCGCCGGCGACTTCAACGACTTCTACCATCGCGACGGCGCTCCGCTCGAAGGCCACGGCCTGCAGCCGCTGCTGGAGAGCGGGCTCGTCGTCGATCCGATGGAGCGCCTGCCGAAGCTGGAACGCTGGACGCACTTCTATCCGGGCGACCGCAGCTACAACCAGCTCGACTTCCTGCTGCTGTCCCCGGCGCTGGCCGCGCGCAACCCCGAGGCGCTGCCGGAGCCGATCCGCCAGGGCCTGCCCTATCGCGCGGAACGTGCGCAGGGTCCGCGCTTCCCGCGCGTCGGCTGGGACCGCCCCAAGGCCAGCGATCACTCGCCGGTGGTGATCGAGTTGGAGGTGTAGGTGACTCACCTCTCCCTCTTCGCTGTCTTCCCGGCCGAAGCGAAGCGGAGAGCCGGGACCCATAGAGCTGCAAGCGCGAAACACCGCGGTCCGCACCTTCCTATCCATGGATCCCGGATGAGCGCTGCGCGCTCTCCGGGAAGACAGAAGAGGTGGAGAGGTTGGTCAGCTCACCTGTCGGGCGATGACCAGGCGCTGCACCTCGCTGGTGCCCTCGTAGATCTGGCAGACCCGCACGTCGCGATAGATGCGCTCGACCGGGAAGTCCTGCAGGTAGCCGTAGCCGCCATGAATCTGGATCGCGGCGGAGGCGACGCGCTCGGCCATCTCGCTGGCGAAGAGCTTCGCCATCGACGCCTCCTTCAGGCAGGGCAGGCCCGCATCGCGCAGCGTCGCGGCGTGCAGCGTCATCAGCTCGGCTGCGTGGATCTCCGTTGCCATGTCGGCGAGCTTGAAGGCGATCGCCTGGTGCTCGTTGATCTTCTTGCCGAAGGCTTGCCGCTCGCGCGCGTAGTCCCGCGCCGCGGCGAAGGCGGCCTTCGCCATGCCGGTCGCCTGCGCGGCGATGCCGACGCGCCCGCCCTCGAGGTTGGCCAGCGCGATGGCATAGCCCTGCCCCTCCTCGCCCAGCATGTGGTCCGGCGTGAGCCGCACCTCCTCGAGCACGATCTGGCAGGTGTCGCTGGCCCGTTGACCAAGTTTCTTCTCGACGGTCGCCACCTGGTATCCCTTGCTCTTCGTCGGCACGACGAAGGCGGTGATGCCCTTCTTGCCGGCCGCGGGATCGGTCACCGCGAAGACGATGGCGAGATCGGCCTCGCGGCCCGAGGTGATGAACTGCTTGGTGCCGGAGAGCACCCAGTGGTTGCCGTCGCGCACCGCCTTGGTGCGCAGGCTCGCGGCGTCCGAGCCGGCCTGCGGCTCGGTCAGGCAGAAGGCGCAGAGCAGCTCGCCCCGCGCCATCGGCCGCAGGAAGCGCTCCTTCTGCTCGCTCGTGCCGTAGCGCAGGAGCGGCATGCAGCCGACCGAGTTGTGCACCGACATGATGGTGGACGTGCTGCCGTCGCCCTCGGCCACCTCCATCAGCGCCAGCGCGTAGGCAACGTGGTCGGCGCCAGCACCGTCGAGCTCCGGCGGCACCAGCATGCCGAGGAAGCCGAGCCTGCCCAAACCTTCCAGGGCCTCGCGCGGAAAGCGCGCCTCGCGGTCCCACAGCGCCGCATTGGGCTTCAGCTCCGCCTGCGCGAAGTCGCGCGCGGTCTTGCGGATCAGCTCCTGCTCGTCGCTCAGCAGCATGGCCCTCTCCTCACCACGGCAGGATCTTGCCGTCGTGGTTGTAGAAGCTCCCGTTGTCGTCCTTCGTCAGGCCGGCGATCACCGCGGTCATCCCGGCGACCGACTTCTCGACCGAGAGCGGCGCGCTCTGCCCGCCCATTGCCGTCTTCACCCAGCCGGGACTCATCACGATGACGATGGCACCGCGCGGCCCGAGGATGGCGGAGATGCGCTTGGCGCCCATGTTCAGCGCCGCCTTGGAGATCGAGTAGATCGGAGCGTAGTCGCTGGTCGCCTCGCCGATCGAGCCGAGCCCGGAGGTGATCGAGACGAACTTCTTCTGCTGACTCGCCAGCACGTTCGCCGCCAAGCGCTCGATCAGCATGTAAGGGCCGACGGTATTGGTCAGCAGCGTCGGCAGCCAGTCCGCCTGGCGCGTCGCGCCGAAGTCGACGCCGACCGGGCCGCCGTGGCCCGCGTTGTTGATCAGGAGATCGATCGGCGTGCCGGAGATTTCCTTGGCGAGCCGATCGATCGAGGTCTCGTCGGCGACGTCCAGCGCGAGCACGCGCGTGCCCGGCAGCTTCTTCAGCGCCGCTGCCTCGCCCGGCGAGCGGCAGCACCCCAGCACCTGCCAGCCCTCCTTGGCGTAGTGCTTGGCGAAGCCGAGGCCGATGCCGCGGTTGGCACCGGTGATCAGCACGGTCGGCATGGCAGGTCTCCTCAGAGCGCCGGATCGCGCCCGTCTTTGACGTTGAAGGCGAAGGTGCGCCCGGAGCCCGGCTGGATCCAGACGAGGCTGCCGGACTCCCGGGCGACGCCGTAACAGGCTTCCGGCCGGGCGGGAAAGACCAGGCAGAGCGCGCCGCTGTCGGCGACGCGCCAGCTGCCCTCGACCGCCTGCTTCTCCGGCTCGCGATAGGTGGCGGCACCCTCCGGGGCGAAGTAGATGAGATAGGCCGATCCGCCCGGCCAGCGGCCCCCTGCGGTCTTGCCGGAGAGCAGGCTCTGCACCTCCGCCGCCGGCAGCGGAGTCGGCTGTCCCAGGTAGTGCCAGAGTCCGACCCCGACCACGGCCAGCAGGGTCACCAGGACGACCGGCAGGAGGCTTCCCCATCCCACGGCCTGTCGGAAACGGGCTACCATGGGCGGCAGTCTGCGGAGCGGCCCCGGCGACGGCAAGGGCGGCTACGATCAGACGCGCGCTTGCGGCATGACGCCCTGCAGGGCGCGGCATTGCCGTTGCGCCGACGGGGGGTCAGCCTCGGGCCGATGATG
>DATEDK010000437.1:0-9537 GCA_035281685.1 Kiloniellales bacterium
TGCCGATCGCGGGCCACCGCCTGCTCGACATCGGCTGCGGCGAGGGCGCGCTGGTGCGCCTGCTGACACGCAACGGCGGCCAGGCGGTCGGCCTCGATCCGCAGTGGGCGCAGATCGCTCGCGCGCGCGCCGCCGGGCCGGAACCCTACGTCGTCGGCTGGGGACAGCACCTGCCCTTCGCCGATGCCAGCTTCGACATCGTGCTCTTCTTCAACGCGCTGCATCACGTGCCGGTCGAGATCATGGGCGCCGCGCTCGACGAAGCGCGGCGCGTCCTGAAGCGAGAGGGCCTGCTCGCCGTCCTGGAACCGGTCGCCGCCGGCACGCACTTCGAGCTGCTGCAGCCGGTCGAGGACGAGACCGAGGTCCGCGCCGAGGCGGAAGCCACACTGGCGCGCCAGGAGCGGGCCGGGCGGCTCAAGCGCCGCGCCCAGGAGCGCTACGCGGTCGCTCTGCGCTTCGGCGCGTTCGACGAGTGGCGCGACACCGTGCTCGCGGTCGATCCCGAGCGGCGCCCGGCGCTCGACCGCCTGCGCCCCACGCTGGAGCGCCGCTTCATCGAGCTGGGCGAGCTGGAAGGCGACGGGCGGCGCCTGTTCCGCCAGCCCGCGCGATTCGATCTCTACCAGCCGGGCTAGCTGCGGCAAGGGAGGAACCTGCCATGGCCGAAAGCGACAAGGCCTTCGTCGGATCGATCCCGGAGATCTATGACACCTATCTGGTCCCGCTGATCTTCGAGCCCTATGCCGCCGACCTCGCTCGGCGCGTGGCGGCGCTGCGTCCGCAGGCCGTGCTGGAGACCGCGGCCGGTACCGGCGTGGTGGCCCGCGCTCTGGCCCCGCAACTTCCGGCCGGGGCCTCCTACACGGTGACCGACCTGAACCAGCCGATGCTGGACCGCGCACGACAGCACTTGAGCGGGGACAAGCGGCTCGCGTGGCGGCAGGCCGACGCGCTCTCGCTGCCCTTCGAGGACGGCAGCTTCGATGCCGTGTGCTGCCAGTTCGGCGTGATGTTCTTTCCCGACCGCGTCGCCGGCCACCGCGAGGCACTGCGCGTGCTGAAGCCGGGCGGCCGGCTTCTCTTCAACGTCTGGGACGACATCGCGCACAACGACTTCGCGCGCCTGTCGAACGCGGCCGCCATCGAAATCTTCCCCGACGATCCGCCGCTCTTCCTGGAGCGCGCGCCGCACGGCTACCACGACGAGGCGCGGCTGCGCGCGGACCTGGAGACCGCCGGCTTCGGCGACATTCGCTTCGACACGGTGACGCACCGCAGCGAGGCGTCCTCGGCGCGACATGCGGTCGTGGGTTACGTCCAGGGCTCGCCGCTGCGAAGCGATATAGAGAAGCGCAATCCGCAACTGCTGGAGCGCGTGACAGATCGCGCGGCCGAACTGGTCGCACAGCAGCACGGGACCGGCGCCGTCTCCGGCAGGATGCAGGCGATCGTCGTCACGGCGCGGAAGGCAGGCTGAGCGATGGCGGTGCGCTACGTCTCCCGACATCACTCGCCTGAGGATCCGGGCGGCCTCATCGCCGAGGCCTTGGCGCTCGGCGCCGACTTCCCCGGCCCCGCCGAGGACCTGCTGCTCGCCTGGTCGCTGAGGCTGGCCGACGACCTGCCGGCGCAGGAGGCGGCGCGCCGCCTGATCGAGCGGCATGGGCTGGCGACCGCGGCGGTCTACCCCGGCGCAGCCGGACGACTGGTGGAGCTGCTGCGGCAGGCAGCGGCCTCCGATCCGGCGGCGAGCGGCCGGCGCCGCGGCGGCTGGCGGGGGCGGCGGAGCTGACTCCCGCTTGCGCGGGAGTCTAACCTCTCCCGAGCGGAGAGGTCGGCGCACGTAGTGCGCCGGGCGAGGGGCGGCGGGACGGGATGCGCGGTGCCGAGAAGGCCTCACCGCTTCCCCTCACCCTCGCTTCGCTCGACCTCTCCCCCTCGGGAGAGGTGATCTGGGGCCCCTCCCGAAAAGCGCGGGAGGGCTGGTTTCCAGCTACAGCTTCGCCCAGTCGATCGCAGCGTGCCGGTCGAGCCGCGCCGTCACCTCCGGCAGCGGGTACTTGAGGCCGCTCGCGCAGTTGAACAGCACGACATCGTCCGCCGCGCCGACCTTGCCGTCGGCCAGCGCCTGCTCGTAGGCAGCGAGCGTCGCGGCACCCTCGGGCGACAGCAGCAGGCCGGTCGTGCGCGCCAGACGGTCGCGCGCCTCCAGGATCGCCGCGTCTTCCACAGCCGTGGCAAAGCCGCCGCTCTCGCGCACCGCCCTGAGGATCAGGAAGTCGCCGACCGCGGCGGGCACGCGGATGCCGGCGGCGACCGTCGCGGCGTTCTCCCAGCGCGGTGCGTGCTCCTCGCCTCGCTCCCAGGCGCGCACCATCGGCGCGCAGCCGGTCGCCTGCACGGCCACCATGCGCGGCAGCGGGCCGTCGAGCCAGCCCATCTGCTGCAGCTCGTGGAAGACCTTCCACATGCCGATGAGGCCGGTCCCGCCGCCGGTCGGGTAGAAGATCGCCTGCGGCAGCCGCCAGCCGCGCTGCTCGGCGAGCTCGAGCCCCATGGTCTTCTTGCCCTCGAGGCGATAGGGCTCCTTCAAGGTCGAGACGTCGAACCAGCCCTGCGCCGCCTTGCCGGCAGCGACCAGCTTGCCGCAGTCGTCGATCAGCCCGTTCACGCGAAAGACGCGGCCGCCCTGCACGGCGATCTCCGAGAGATTCACCTCCGGCGTATCCTCCGGACAGAAGACCGTGGCCAGCAGACCGGCGCGCGCCGCGTAGGCGGCCAGCGCCGCGCCGGCGTTGCCGTTCGACGGCATGGCGAGATGCTGCAGGCCCAGCTCCTTTGCCATGGCAACCGCGAGCGCCAGGCCGCGCGCCTTGAACGAGCCGGTCGGCAGGCGGCCTTCGTCCTTCACCGCGAGATTGCGCCCGATGGGGATCAGCGGGGTGGTGACCTCGCCCAGCGAGACACGGTTCTCGGCGCGCTCCACCGGCAGGAACTCGGCATAGCGCCAGAAGCCGTCGGGACGTTGCGCGAGTGTCTTCTTGTCGAGGGCGCGCGCGAGACGCTCGAGATCGTAGCGCACCAGGAGCGGCCGCCCGGCGCGCGAGAGATTGTGCACCTCGCGTGCGGGATAGCGCTCGCCCGTTAGCGAGCATTCGAGATGCGTGACGAAGGACACCGAATTTCCTGTTTCTGACCTCGTCACCCCGGATGCACCGCAGCGCGCAGCGGTGCGGTGCTGATCCGGGGCTCGCACCGAAGGTAAACAAAGGTCCCGGATCTGCGCAGCAGCACTGCGTGCTGCAGCGCGTCCGGGATGACGAGAAGACAGATCATCCCCACAGCTCCGCGGTCGCCGGATGGATCGTGCTGCCGTCGTAGCGCAACCCCTCCGGCCGGTCTTCCGCCAGCAGCAGCGGGCCGTCGAGGTCGACGTAGTCGGCGCCTTCGGCCAGGAGCAGCGCCGGTGCCATCGCGAGCGAGGAGGCGACCATGCAGCCGACCATGAGACCGAAGCCGAGGCGTCGCGCTTCCGCCACCATCGCCAGCGCCTCGGTCAGTCCGCCGGTCTTGTCGAGCTTCACGTTGACGTGGCTGTAGCGGCCGACGAGCTGCGCCAGGCTCGCACGGTCGTGCGAGGACTCGTCGGCGCAGAGCGGCAGCGGCCAGGACTGCCCGGCGAGCGGCGCGTCCTCGGCCGCCGGCAGCGGCTGCTCGACCAGCGCGACGCCGAGCTCGACCAGGCGCGGCGCGATGGCGCGGAAGCTTTCGAGGGTCCAGCCCTCGTTGGCATCGACGATCAGCCTCGGCTCCGGCGCCGCGGCGCGCACCGCCGCGACCCGCGCCAGATCCTCCGGCCCGGCGAGCTTCAGCTTCAGGAGCGGACGATGGCGGTTGGCGGCGGCGGCCCTCGCCATCGCCTCCGGACTGTCGAGCGAAAGCGTGTAGGCGGTGACGACCGGGCGCGGCTTCGGCAGCCCCGCGAGCTGCCAGACCGTCTTGCCGCTCTGCTTCGCCTCGAGGTCCCAGAGCGCGCAGTCGAGGGCGTTGCGCGCGGCACCGGGCTTCTGTGCTGCCTGCAGGTCGGCGCGCGTCATGCCGTCCTCGATCGCGCCGCGCAGCCGCTCGATTTCCTCCAGCACGGAGGCGGGGCTTTCGCCGTAGCGCGCGTAGGGCCGGCACTCGCCGCGCCCGCGCGCGCCGTCGACCTCCAGCGTCGCCACCACGAGGTCGACCGCGGTGACCGTGCTGCGGCTGATCGTGAAGCTGCCGCGGGTGGGGAAGCGCTCGGCCGCCAGCGTGAGTCGGCGGTTCACCAGAGCTGGTCCACGATGCGGCCGACGCCGCTGCGCAAGGGATCGACCGCCGGCAGGCCGAACTGCTTCTCCAGTTCGCCCAGGTAAGCTTCGCCCTCGGCCTTCGGCAGGCTCGAGGTGTTCACGGAGATGCCGACGAAACGGCAGCCGGGGTTGACCAGCCGTGCGCAGCGCAGGTTCAGCTCCATGCACTCGCCGAGATCGGGCAGCGGATAGTGCGGCAGGCCGCGCAGGTGCTTGCGCGTCGGCTCATGGCAGAGCACCAGCGCGTCGGGCCGGCTGCCGTGGATCAGCCCCAGTGTCACCCCGGCAAAGGAAGGATGGAAGAGAGAGCCCTGCCCCTCGACCAGATCCCAGTGCTCGGGATCGTTCGGCGGCGTCAGCACCTCGACCGAGCCCGGGATGAAGTCGGCGATCACGGCATCGACCGAGACGCCGCTGCCGGCGATGAAGATGCCGGTCTGGCCGGTGGCGCGGAACGTGGCCTTGAGGCCGCGCCGCTGCATCTCCTTCTCCAGCGCCAGCGTCGTGTACATCTTGCCGATCGAGCAGTCGGTGCCGACGGCAAGCAGGCGCTTGCCGCTGCGCTCCCTGGCCTCGGCGATCGGGAACTCTTGCGTCGGGTGACGCACGTCGTGGAGCTGACGGCCCTTCTCCTTCGCCTTGGCGACGACCGCAGGAATATCGGTCAGCTTGTTGTGCAGGCCGGACGCCAGGTCCATGCCGTTGTCCAGCGCCTCCAGCATGAGGCCGACCCAGGCCGGTCCGAAGCGGCCGCCGCGGTTGGCGACGCCCAGGATCATGGTCCGCGCGCCCCGCTCGGCGGCCTGGGCCACCGTCATGTCCGGCAGCTTGAGGTCGGCCTTGCAGCCGGGCAGGCGCAGCTGGCCCAGGCACCACGCGGGACGCCAGTCCTTGATACCCTGGGCTGTCTTCGCCGCCAGCTGGTCCGGCGCATCGCCCAGGAACAGGAGATAGGGGTGCTCGATCTTCATGCCCGTCCCGCAGTCCTTTTATTGCGGGCGGGACAGTAGCAAGGGGCCAGGAGGCGACCAACTCCCGGCCCGCCGCCCTGGATTGCGCGGGAGCGGGGTCTGCGCAGCGCTATTGGGCGAAGAGGCTCGCCTGGCGCTTCTCGATCAGCGCCAGGAGGGCGCGCACCGCGGGCGAGGGATAGCGGCGGCTCGGCAGCAGCACGTGCACGGGGTAGCCCGCGGGCTCCCATTGCGGCAGCACCGCCTGCAGAGCGCCGCTGGCGAGATCGTCGCGGCACAGGAAATAGGGGATGCGGGCGATGCCCAAGCCCGCGCGCGCAAGGTGCAGGAGCACCCAGATGTTGTTCACGTGGACGGGGCCGCTCAGCTCCAGCGCGAGGCGCTCCTCGCCGCGCTCCAGGCGCCAGGTCTCCTGGCCCGGCTGCAACAGGGCCGGGGCCTCGGCCAGAGCCTGCGGCGTCTCGATCGCCCCGTAGCGGCCGAGGAAGGCCGGCGAGGCCACCAGCACGTTGCGCGAGACCCCGAGCTTGCGCTGAACCAGGCTGGAGTCCTGGAGCTCGCCCGCACGGATCGCGAGATCGAAGCCCTCGGCGACGATGTCGACCTGGCGGTCGGTCAGGTCGAGCTCCAGGGTGACCTTGGGGTAGAGCTGCGCGTACTCGGCCAGCACGCCGGCGAAGACGTGCGTCGCCATGCCGGCCCCCGTCGTCAGCCGCACCCGCCCGCGCGGCTCGCGCTGGCTGCCGGCCGCCTCGGCTGCCGCCTCGGACAGCATCTGCAGGGCCGGCCGGGCCCGCTCATAAAGCGCCTGGCCGGTGTCGGTCAGTGCCAGGCGCCGGGTCGTGCGCTCGATCAGGCGGACGCCCAGCCGCTCTTCCAGGACCTGCAAACGCCGGCTCACCGTCGATTTCGGCTGGCGCAACCGCCGTGCCGCGCCGACGATGGAGCCCGCCTCGGCCACGGCGCTGAACAGGGAAAGATCGTCGAGAGGCAGATTGTCCATTCGATGGGACAATCTATCCCGAACTTAGGACCTGCGGCAATTCAGATTGAATGGTAAATTTATGTGTCATTCGACCAGAGAGTCGGTCGTGACAACGCGGGGGTCGTGCGGTATTCGCACAGTCCCTGTGCATCGGCGGATGGGGTCGAGCGCGGATCGCAAGGTCCGCGCTCCCTCTTTTTGGGCCGCCAATTCAATAGGTCGAGTGCTTCCACATTCTACCGCTGGTCGAAGGCCGTGCCTGCGGAACGTCCCGTCCATGAAGTGAATTGCGCGCAAAGACCGTTGAAGTCGCCACGGCGTTCGCGCGACCGGCGGGGTCGACAGAGCTGCGACACCCGGGGTTTCGGACCGGCAGGGCGCTGCCTATAGTCGCCCCGCTTCCTTCGCACGAGGTCCCTCCCCCATGTTCACCACCCGCCCGGAAATCCTCGGCACTTTCGGTGTCGTCGGCTCGACACACTGGCTGGCGAGCCAGTCCGCCATGGCGATGCTGGAGGCCGGCGGCAACGCCTTCGACGCCGTGGTCGCAGGCGGTCTGGTGCTGCAGGTGGTCGAGCCGCACATGAACGGCCTCGGAGGCGACCTGCCTATCATCTTCCACGATGCCGGCCGGCAGGCGACCAAGGTGCTATGCGGCCAGGGCACGGCCCCGGCGGGTGCAACCCTGCAGCACTATCTCGGCCTGGGGCTCGACCTGGTGCCCGGCTCCGGCCTGCTCGCCACGGTCATCCCCGGCGCCTTCGATGCCTGGATGACCCTGCTGCGCGACCACGGCTCGCTGCCTCCCGCCAAGATCTTCGAGCCGGCCATCGGCTACGCCGAGCGCGGCTGGCCGATGATCCCGCTGGTGGCGCACACCCTCGAGCGCGTCGCCGACCTCTTCCGCAACGAGTGGCCCACTTCGGCCGCCACCTGGCTGCCGGGCGGCGACGTGCCGGCGACAGGCCAGCTCTTCCAGAACCCGGGCCTCGCCAAGACGTACAAGCGCCTGCTGGCCGAGGGTGAGGCCAGGGGCGGCGACCGGGTGCAGCAGATCGAGGGCATCCGCAACGCCTGGCGCCAGGGCTTCGTCGCCGAGGCGATCGACCGCTTCTGCCGTCAGAACGAGGTGCTGGACACCTCGGGCGAGCGGCACGGCGGCGTGCTGACCGGGCAGGACATGGCCGGCTGGCAGGCGCACTACGAGGAACCCGTCGGAGTCGACTACGGCGACTGGCGCGTGCTGAAGAGCGGCTTCTGGGGCCAGGGCCCGGTCTTCCTGCAGCAGCTGAAGATCCTGGAGGGCCTGGACCTCGGACAGTACGACCCCGACGGGCCGGAGTTCATCCACCTGGTGACCGAGGCGGCCAAGCTGGCGCTGGCCGACCGCGAGGCCTACTACGGCGACCCCAACTTCGTGCGCGTGCCGGCCGAGGTGCTGCTGTCCAGCGAATACGCCGCCAAGCGGCGCGGCGAGATCGGCGAGCGTGCCTCGACCGAACTGAAGCCGGGACGGATCGACGGCTACAATCCGCGCATCGACTTCACGCTGGCCGAGCGCCCCGAGGCGGAGGCCGACATCTCCATGGGCGGCGGCGAGCCGGTGGCACAGGACTCGCTGGAGCGCCAGCTGCACATGGTGGTGGGCGCCCGCGGCGCCGGCCGCGGCGACACCTGCCACATCGACGTGATCGACCGCTGGGGCAACATGGTCTCGGCGACGCCCTCGGGCGCCTGGCTGCAGTCCTCGCCCACCATCCCCGAGCTCGGCTTCTGCCTGAACAGCCGCGCGCAGATGTTCTGGCTGGAGGACGGCGTGCCGGCGACGCTGGCGCCCGGCAAGCGGCCGCGCACCACGCTCTCGGTCAACCTGGCGCTGAAGGACGGCAAGCCCGCGATGGTGTTCGGCACGCCCGGCGGCGACTACCAGGATCAGTGGACCCTCACGTTCTTCCTCCGCTACGCCCACCACGACGGCAACATCCAGCAGTCGATCGACCGCCCGATGTTCCACACCGACCACATGCCCTCCTCGTTCTGGCCGCGCGCGGCCGACCTGGGCTCGCTGACGCTGGAGGCGCGCGTCGCGCCGGAGACGCTGCGGGACCTGCAGCGGCGCGGCCACCGGGTGAACCTGGTCGACGGCTGGTCGCAGGGCCGCATCTCGGCCGCGCGCAAGAAGAACGGCCTGCTGAAGGCCGGCGCCAACGCGCGACTGATGCAGGGCTACGCGGTCGGTCGCTGAGTCATGCGTATCGCCCTGCTCCTGCTGCTCTCCGCCTTGCTGCTGGCGACGCCGGCAGCCGCGGCGGAGCCCCTGACCTATCCGCCCTTCGACGATGCCGGCCAGCAGCCGACCTTCAAGACATACCGCGACAAGCTGATCGCCGCGGTGGAGAAGCGCGATGTCGCCGCAGTGGTGGCCATGGCCTCGCCCGAGGTCGAGCTCTCCTTCGGCGGCGACAGCGGCCGCGAGACGCTCAGGCAGTGGCTGAGCGCAGCGGATGCGGAACCCTACTGGGAGTCGCTTGAGCGCGTGCTGAAGGAGGGCGGCACCTTCCAGGAGGGCCTGTTCATCGCCCCCTGGACCTTCCACTACGTGGCGCCGGAGACGATGGACATCTACAGCATCGCCATCGTCGCCGGGAAGAACGTGCGGCTGCGCGCCGAGCCTTCGACCGCGGGCAAGGTGATCCGCGCGCTCACCTACGAGGTCGTCGAGATGCCGCCCTATGACCAGGGCCGCGAGGACCGCGTGACGGACCCGAGCGGCCGCGAATGGCTGCGCGTCCGCACGACCGTGGGCGAGGAAGGCTGGATGGCGTCCGAGTTCCTGCGCTTCCTCATCGACTACCGCGCCGGCTTCCAGCACACGCCGCAAGGCTGGCAGATGCTGTTCTTCGTGGCCGGGGATTGAGGCACCGACCAAGGGCCCCTCACCCTGTCCCTCTCCCCGCTCGTGCGGGGCGAGGGGACCCCTGGCCTGCTGGCAGCGCTGCCGTCCCCTCGCCCCGCGCTAGCGGGGAGAGGGACAGGGTGAGGGGTGTTGGTTGCTTTTTCCATGACCGCTGAACCCAGCCAATCCGAACCCTTCCTGCCCGGCACCGGCTGGCACGGGCGCGTGTGGCGGCTCTCGCTGCCGATCATCGTCGCCAACCTGACGCAGCCGCTGATGGGCATGGTGGACAGCGCCATCATGGGCCACCAGCCCGACCCGGCGCTGATCGGCGCCGTCGCG
>DATEDK010000438.1:0-5885 GCA_035281685.1 Kiloniellales bacterium
GAGTACTACGCCCAGCGCGCCACGGCCGGCCTGATCGTCACCGAGGCGACGCAAATCTCGCAGGAGGGCCAGGGCTACGTCGACACGCCCGGCATCCACTCCGCCGTGCAGGTCGCCGGCTGGCGCGAGGTGACCGAGGCCGTGCACCGGGCGGGCGGCACCATCGTGCTGCAGCTCTGGCACGTCGGCCGCGTCTCGCATCCCTCCTTCCAGCCGGGCGGCGGGCTGCCGGTCGCACCCTCGGCGATCAGGCCGCCGGGCCAGATCGGCACCCGCGCGGGCAAGCAGGACTTCGTCGTGCCGCGCGCGCTCGACCGCGACGAGTTGCCGCGCATCGTGGGCGACTTCGCGCAGGGTGCGCGCAATGCGCTGATCGCCGGCTTCGACGGCGTCGAGATCCATGGCGCGCACGGCTATCTGCTGGATGCCTTCCTGCGCGACAGCAGCAACCGGCGCCAGGACGGCTACGGCGGTTCGATCGAGAACCGCCTGCGCTTTCCGCTCGAGGTGGTCGATGCGGTGACCGCCGCCGTCGGCGCCGGACGCACCGCGATCCGGCTCTCGCCGGTCTCGCCGATCTACGGCATGAGCGACAGCGACCCGACCGCGCTCTTCTCGGCCATGGTCGACGCGCTGGACCGCCGCGGGCTCGCCTACGTGCACGTCGTCGAGGGGGCGACCGGCACCTCGCGCGAGACCGACTTCGACTTCAAGGCACTGCGCCGGCGCTTCGGCGGCGCCTGGATCGCGAACAACCTCTACGACCGCGCGATGGCGAGCGCCGTGCTCGAGACGGGCGATGCCGACCTCGTCGCCTTCGGCCGGCCGTACATCGCCAACCCGGACCTGGTCGAGCGGCTCAGGAGCGGCGCGCCGCTGGCGAGCGCGAACCCCGCCACCATCTACGGCGGCGGAGCGGAGGGCTACACCGACTATCCTCCGCTGCAGCGCGCGGCGGCCTAACACACCAGATAACCCCCTCTCCCACTCTCCCCCGCTGCGCGGGATTCCCTCCACCACGCGCAGCGTGGGGGAGGGTAGGGAGCGGGTCTCGACGAAGCAGCTCGAATGTCAACACCCCCACACCTAGCCCTCCCCCATGCTGCGCATGGTGGAGGGAATCAACGTGGAGGGTTGGTCGGTTACGGCTCCGGAAACTGCACGACGTCCGTGTTCGCGCCGCAGAGCAGGACGCCGATGCGCTCGCCGGCGGCCGGACGGTAGCGGGCGCTCAGCAGAGCCGCCAGCGCGGCGGCGCCGCCGGGCTCGACGACGGCGCGCAGGCGTTGCCAGAGCAGCCGCTGCGCCTGGCGGATGGCGCGGTCTTCGACCAGCACGCTTGCAGCGACGAAGCGCTCAGCCAGCGGGAACATCAGCCGTCCGACCTGGCGCGGCGCCAGCGAGTCGGCAGCGATGCCGCCGGCCGGCGCATCGACCGGACGGCCGGCCGCCAGGGCGCGGTGCAGCGTCGGCGCGGCCTCCGGCTCGACCGCGATCAGCTTGGGGCGGCCCTCGCCATAGGCGGCGATGCCGCCGAGCAGGCCGCCGCCGCCGACCGCCACCAGGAGCGTGTCGAGCTCCGGTGCCTGGCGATCCAGCTCGAGCGCCACGGTGCCCTGCCCGGCCAGCGTCTCCGGCTGGTCGTAGGCGTGCACCGCCAGGGCGCCGCTCTCCGCCTGATAGGCTTCGGAGGCCGCCAGCGCATCGGCGTAGCGCTCGCCGCCCACCACCAGCCTGGCACCGTGCCCGCGGATCTGCGCGATCTTCGCCGGCGAGGCGATGGAGGGCACGAAGATCGCCGCCGGCACGCCCAAGGCCTCGGCCGCGAGCGCCACGCCGACGCCGTGGTTGCCGCCCGAGGCAGCGACCACGCCGGCGGCGGGCACCGGCCTGGCCAGCAGGTTCGTGAAGGCGCCGCGTGACTTGAACGAGCCGCCGCGTTGCAGGTACTCGAGCTTCAGCGTGAGCGGCGGCAGCGCCGCGTCGAGGCCGAGGTCGGCCGCCGCCACCTGCACCACCGGCGTCGTGCGGACGTGCGGTCGGATCAGGGCCTCGGCGCGCAGCACCGCGCCGCGGTCGACGGTCAGTTCCATCAGATCATCCATGGCACTCCTCCTGGGCCAGCGCGGCGGCGCGTTCGATGAGGCTCTGTGCGTTGCGCAGCGTCGGCACCTCGAGCGCGTGGCCGTCGAGCAGGACGCGGCCCTCGCCCTTGGCGCGCGCCGCGGTGAAGGCCGCGACCACGCGGCGCGCGTGGCCGATCTCTTCGGCCGAGGGCGTGAAGGCGGCATTGATCGCCTGCGTATGCATGGGATCGACCAGGGACTTCGCGGTGTAGCCCAGCGCGCGCGCCGAGCGGGCGTGCCGCGCCGCACCATCGACGTCGGCGAAGGTGTAGGGGCAGTCGATCGAGCGCACGCCCGCGGCGACGCAGGCGGCGTGGAAGAAGGCGCGCGCGAAGGCGAGCTCGCCGCCCTCCTGTGTGCGCGGCGCGGCGAGATCGGTGGCCAGGTCCTCGCTGGCGAGCAGGCAGGCGACGACCCGGGCGCTGGCGCGCGCGATCTCCTGCACGGCGAAGAGCGCCTTGGCGCTCTCGCAGTTGGGCACCAGCCGCGTCGAGCCTTCCGGCAGGCCGAGCCGGCGCTCCTCGGCCGCCACCGCCTGCTCCAGCACGATCACGTCGTCGGGCCCGCGCACCTTGGGCAGCATGACCACGGCGGGACGGCCGGCCATGACCGCGGCCAGGTCCTCGCGCCCGCCGTCCCAGAAGGGATTGACGCGCACGGCCGGCACCAGGCCGGCGGACCGCCAGCTCTCGAAGAGCCCGGGCGCGGCAGCGCGCGCAGCCGGCCGGGCGGCGGGCGGCGTGAAGTCCTCCAGCTCCAGGATGGCGACATCGGCGCCGGAGCCGGGCACGGCGGCGAGCGCCCGCTCCTCGGCGCCACCGACGAAGAGCCAGGAACGGCAGAGTGGCAGCGGCAGGGTCATGCGCAAGGGATGGCACGGCGCCTAGAGCCTGTCACGCCCCTGAGCTAAGGTCCCGCGCGCAGAGAGGGAGAAGGGCATGGCCGCAGAGAGCTACGACCTCATCGTCATCGGCAGCGGACCCGGCGGCTACGTCTGCGCGATCCGCGCGGCGCAGCTCGGCCTCAGGACCGCCTGCGTGGAGGCGCGCGAGACGCTGGGCGGCACCTGCCTCAACATCGGCTGCATCCCCTCCAAGGCGCTGCTGCAGGCCTCCGAGAAGTTCGAGGAGGCGCAGCACGCGCTGGCCGGCTTCGGCGTGAAGGTCGAGGGCGTCGCGCTCGACCTCGCGGCGATGATGGCGCACAAGGACAAGGTCGTCGAAAGCAACGTGAAGGGGATCGAGTTCCTCTTCAAGAAGCACAAGATCGACTGGCTGAAGGGCCGCGGCCAGCTCAAGGGCCAGGGCGTCGTTGCGGTCGGCGACAAGGACTACCAGGCGAAGTCGATCGTCATCGCCACCGGCTCGACGCACATCGACCTGCCGAACGTGACCGTCGACGAGAAGCGCATCGTCTCCTCGACCGGTGCCTTGTCGCTGGAGCGCGTGCCGGAAACCATGGTGGTGATCGGCGGCGGCTACATCGGCCTCGAGCTGGGCTCGGTCTGGCAGCGGCTCGGAGCCAAGGTGACGGTGGTGGAGTTCCTCGACCGCCTGGTCCCCGGCATGGACGGCGAGATCGCCAGGCAGTTCCAGCGCGTGCTCGGCAAGCAGGGCATGGCCTTCAAGCTCTCCTCCAAGGTGACGGCGGCGAAGGCCGACGAGAGCGGCGTGACGCTGACCGTACAACCGGCGAAGGGAGAAGCTGCGGCCGAGGAGCTGCGCGCGGAGGTGGTGCTGGTCGCCGTCGGCCGCCGGCCGATGACCGAGGGGCTGGGCGTCGAGGCGGCGGGCGTCGCGCTCGACGAGCGCGGCCGCGTGAAGGTCGACGCACACCTGAAGACCACGGCCGCGGGCATCCATGCGATCGGCGACGTGATCGTCGGTCCGATGCTGGCGCACAAGGCCGAGGAGGAAGGCATCGCGGTCGCCGAGATGCTGGCGGGCCAGAGCGGCCACGTGAACTACGAGACCGTGCCCGGCATCGTCTACACCTGGCCGGAGGTGGCAACGGTCGGCAAGACCGAAGAGCAGCTGAAGGAGGCGGGCATCGGCTACAAGGTCGGCAAGTTCCCCTTCACCGCCAACGCGCGTGCCCGCGCCATGGCCGCGACCGACGGCTTCGTGAAGATCCTGGCCGACGCGAAGACCGACCGCATCCTGGGCGCGCACATCATGGGCCCCGACGCCGGCACGCTGATCCACGAGGTGGTGGTCTGCATGGAGTTCGGCGGCTCGGCCGAGGACCTCGCGCGCTCCTTCCACGGCCATCCGACCTTGAACGAGGCGGTGAAGGAAGCCGCACTCGCCGTCGACAAGCGCCCGATCCACATTTGAGGGGACTCACCTCTCCCCCCGGAGGTCCCTGCAAAGATCCCCATTTTTGTCTTCCCGGCCGGAGCGAAGCGGAGAGCCGGGACCCATGGATGGAAGGCGCGGAACACAGTAGCCCGCACTTCCCCTTCCATGGGTCCCGGATAAGCGCTGCGCGCTTTCCGGGAAGACAGCTTCGGGATTCATTTCGCAGAGGTCTCCCTCGGGAGAGGTTCAGTTACTCACGCCAACGCGAGGGTCGTCCCCGCGGCGAGCAGCGCCACGCCGACGGCGCGGCCGAGCCAATGCCCGTAGGGCAGCGTCTTCTCCAGCAGGACGTAGAGGGCGAGGCCGGCGATCCAGAAGAGGTTCATCACGCCGCCGAGGAACAGCAGCGCCATCAGGAACCAGCAGCAGCCGAGGCACCAGAGGCCGTGCTCCAGACCCATGCGCAGGGCGCCGCCGCGCCCGGGCCGCCACCGCGACATGAGGAAACTCAACGGCGAACGGCACTTGCCGAGGCAGCGCGTCTTCAGTGGCGTCAGCTGCCAGAGCCCGGCGGCACAGAGGATGGCGGCGCCCAGCCAGCGATCGGTCGTCTCCAGCATGGGCGACAGCAGGCGCGCCTCCTCCAGCGACCATTGCAGCGCGACGGCAACGAAGCTGAAGCCGGCCCAGACCAGCAGGTAGCCGAGCGCGAAGACCGCCGTCGGCACCAGGGGCGGCCCGGCGTCGCGATCGCGACGGTTCACGCGCGCGAAGAGCAGGAGCATGGGTGCTGCGCTGGGCAGCATCATCGCCAGCATCATCGTGCACCACATGGCGAACATCAGCGCGGCATAGGCCGGCGACCAGAGCGCCGGCTGCATCAGCCAGCCGTCCATGCCGGCCATGCGCGTCATCTCCAGCGCCGACATCTCCATGCCCGCGCCGAGCAGCAACCAGCCCCAGGCGAGCAAGAGCACGAACGCCAAGGCGGAAAGAACGATCAGCCGGTCGCGCCGCAGCGCCGACTCGAGAAGTGCGTCGGTCCGCCCCAACGCGTCAGGGCCGGCCGTAGTGCTGCTTGTATTCCGCGTAGCTGTGCACCAGGCCCTGCGGTCCCCAGGCGACGTTCGCCAGCGAGCTGTGGCGGCGCTGCAGGTCGAACTTGATCGCGCCCGTGCTCTTGGCGAAGCCCGCCGCGCTCTCGGCCTCGTGGAACACCCAGCCGTCCGGCAGCACCGTGATCATGCGGTGCTCCTGGTCGGTCACCGGGTTGCGGATCGGCTCGCTGGTGGCCAGGAGAGATTTCGGCACCTCGATGCGGGCGCGGCGCCGCTCCAGGTCCCATTCGAAGGTAATGGGCACGAAGAGCGGATCCTTGATCGTCTCGATGATGGTCGAGAAGATCTGGAACATCGTCCCCACCTTCTGGTCCGCGCCGGACAGGATGTAGAACAGGGCG
>DATEDK010000439.1:0-3561 GCA_035281685.1 Kiloniellales bacterium
CCCAGCTCGACCACATCCTGATCGTCGGCAGCGTCAACGGCGACAACACCCTCTCGAGCTTCTCGAACCGGCCGGGACAGGCCTGCTGGGGCACTACGAGCACCAGCTGCTCGTCCAGCTACAAGATGATGTATTCCTTCATGGTCGCCCCCGGGAAGGAGAAGTACTCGACGCTGCCCAACCAGCGCTACGGCATCATGTCGGGCACCTCGATGGCGACGCCGATGGTGACCGGCGCGGTGGCGCTGCTGCAGTCGGAGTGGCCGCATCTAAAGGACGATCCCGACGGGACCGTGGAGATCCTGAAGAAGAGCGCCAAGGACCTCGGCGCCTCGGGCGTCGACCCGGTCTACGGCTGGGGCCTGCTCAACGTCGCGCGCGCCTTCGAGCCGATCGGTGCAGCCTACGTGGCCTCCGGCGCCACGGTCGCGAGCGGCGGCACCACGCTCTCCGGCAGCAGCCTCGCGGTCTCGGCGGCGGTACCGGCCGGCGCCAGCATCGAGGCGGCGGTCGATGACCTGGTGGTCTTCGATGACTACGGACGCGACTTCAAGGCGGCGCCCGGCTTCGTCGAGGAGGGCGACGACGGCGAGCTGATGGCCGACAAGCTGAGTGCGCTCGGCGGCGCGCTCGGCCGGCGGCACGGCGGCTTCGCGCTGGCCTCGCTCTCGGCTTCGTTCAGCGCCGCCGGCACGCCCCAGGACGGCGGGTACTCCGAGTTCGCGCTGTCGCAGGACAGCTACGGCCTGACGCTGGGCTTCGGCCAGGCGCTGGGCGGCGCGGCCGGCCTCGCCGGCGGCCAGGACGCCAGCCCCGAAAGCCTGCTGCAATACGGCCTGGGCCTCGGCCTCGGCCCCGCCGGCGAGGACCTCGACCAGGGCTTCTACGCCGGCGGCAGCTTCGAGCTGGTGTCGGGCCTGTCGCTTGCCGCCTTCTACAACGAGAGCGGCCAAGCGCCGAGCGCGGCCGACGCCGATCCGGTCGCATTGCTGCGCGAGGCGGAAGAGGACGCGAGCCGCCTGATGGCCGTGCAGCTCAGCTACGAGGCCCTGCCGGGGGTCACGGTCGGCGCCAACTTCACGCGGTTGGAAGAAGAAGCCGGCCTGCTCGGCTCCGACGGCGAGGGCGCCTTCGCGCTCGGTCAGGATGGCGAGACGCAGATGGCCGGCCTCAGCCTCGCGCTCGACCTCGACGAGGACATGCGCTTCTTCGCCTTCTACCAGGAGGCCTGGAGCAGTGGCGAGGCCGCGTCCGGCTCGCTCTTCGGCGAGGTCGACGACTGGCGCTCGCGGCGCTACGGCGTGGCGCTGGGCATGGAGGACGCCTTCGCGGGCGGCGACTGGCTCGAGCTCTCGCTGGTGCGGCCGCTCGCGGTCTACAGCGGCAGCGGCGAGGCGGAGGTGCCGGTCGGGCGCACGGAGGACGGGCAGGTGGTCTACGAGACCACCGACTACGACCTCTCGTCCTCGGCACTGCCGCTGGAGCTGAGCGCGACCTACCTCGGTGCCGGGGGCGAGTGGGCGCCGGGCCGGGATTACAACTACGGCCTCCAGCTGAACTGGCGCGACGAGGATGCGGCGGGCGGCGTCGGCGACGGCACCGTCGGCGTGCTCTTCGCGGTGAAGGCCTCGTTCTGAGGCAGCTCAGCGTGCCGCGGCCCCGGATAGAAGCGAGGGGGTAGCTCCGCTCCAGGAACCTGCGGAAATCGCGGAGGGTCGAGGCACCGCGGGAGCTTGGAGACGGTTTCGTAACGAATTGATTTAGAAGGCCGTGCTACCGCCGCGTCCTTGCCGATCTCGAAGGATCGCCCAGGACGCGGCGAAGCGCGGCCCGCGCCTTGCGCTGACTTCGTTGATTCGGATCACCCCTGGGGGATCATCGATCGACCCATTGACCCCCATATTGTCACCCTGAATGGTCAATTAACTGGAAACAACTCCGCACACGATTCGAAGGCTTCCCCGTACCGTGCCTCCAGCCACGGGCCGCCGCGTCGCGGCTGGCCCCATGCCTGCGGGGGATGCCTGCCGATGCGGACCGACCGTTCCTGCCTTGCCTTGCTGGGCGCGACAGCGCTCACCCTGCTGCTGACCGCCGGGGCTCAGGCCCAGGAATACAAGGCGCCTTTGACGCAGATCGGCGTCACCAGCTCGCTGCACAACAACATCAGCAACGGCTCCGGCGTGCTGGTCGGCATTCTCGACGGCCTGGTCGACACCAAGCATCCCGAGCTGGCCGGACGGGTCAGCACGGTGAAGTACGCCAACGGCGTCTACACCGCGCCCGGCAAGCATGGCACGCACGTCGCCGGCATCGTCGGCGCCGCGGCCAACGGCACCGGCATGGTCGGCGTGGCGCCCAAGGCCAGCATCGTGAACTATGCGGTCTTCGACGATCGGGGCTGGATCGCCGACACCAACGCCGCGGCGGCGCTCGCCTACGTGAAGAGCGCCGGCGCGACGGTGGTGAACATGAGCTACGCGCCCAGCACCAAGGGCGACCTGCTGATGAGCGGCGAGGCCAAGCTCTTCGCCGGCTACAACAACTCCCTGGTCATCGCGCGCGCCGCCGGCAACCACGCGATGGACCTGATCGGCGAGACCCTGCCGACCGGCGTCACCGTGGCGAACCTCGACCACCTCCTGATCGTTGGCAGCGTCAACTCGTACAACCAGATCTCGAGCTTCTCGAACCGACCGGGCAACGCCTGCTGGACCAGCCTGACGGCGGGCAACTGCAGCAGCTCCAACAAGATCATGTATTCCTTCATCGTCGCGCCCGGACAGTCGATCTATTCGACCGTGCCGGGCGGCGGCTACGGCACCATGTCCGGCACCTCCATGGCGACTCCCATGGTCGCCGGCGCCGCCGCGCTGATCCAGTCGGAATGGCCGCACCTGAAGGCCGACCCCGGGGCGGTCGTCGACATCCTGAAGAAGTCCGCCAAGGACCTCGGCGCCAGCGGCGTCGACAAGGTCTACGGCTGGGGCCTCCTGAACGTGGCCAAGGCCCTGCAGCCGTCGGGCACCACGACGGTCGCGTCGGGCAGCACGGTCAGCGGCGGCGGCACCTCCCTCAGCAGCAGCAGCCTGAAGCTCTCCCCGACCGTCTCCTCGAGCGGGGCGCTCCAGTCGGCTGTCTCCGACCTCGTGGTCTTCGACGACTACGGCCGAGACTTTGCGGTGGAGCCCACCTTCACCGATGACGAGGACGACAGCGAGATCATGCTGGATCGCCTGACGGCGCTCGCCAGCGCGCTCACCGAACGCACGCAGGGTTTCGCTGTCGGCGGGCTGCGCACCTCCTTCACCGCGGCCGGCTCGGTCGGCGACGAGGGCTTCAGCCAGATGTCGCTGTCGCAGGGCGGCGTCGGCCTCACCCTCGGCTTCGGCGAGGCCTTGGGGGGCGTGGCCGGCCTGGTCGCCGGCGCCGACGGGACCGCGCACGGCCTGCTGCAGCAGGAGCTGTCGCTGGGCCTCGGACCGGTCACCGACTCGCTGCAGCAGGGCATCTACGCCGGCGGCAGCCTGGCGCTGGCGCCCGGCGTGAAGCTCGCCGCCT
>DATEDK010000440.1:0-10973 GCA_035281685.1 Kiloniellales bacterium
CATCGCCGCCTTGTGCGCGGCGCGCTCGGCCGGTCCGCCGTCGGTCTCGGGCACCCGCTCCCGGTCGAAGTAGCCGAAGTCGTCGCGCCCGCGCACCAGGATGGCGGCGTCCCTCAGTTTCACCTGCCGCACGTGCGTGGGTATGTAACGGATGGCGAGGCCGATGCGGCGGTCGTCGCTCTCGTTCGGCCGCGAGCCGTGCACCACCATGACGTGGTGCAGCGAGATCTCGCCGGGTTTCAGGATCGCGGCGACCGCGTCCTTGGGATCGACCTCGGCCGCGATCTCCTGCCCGCGCGTCAGCAGGTTGTCCTTGTGGAACGTGTCGCGGTGCGCGAGCTGCGTCTTGTGCGTGCCGGGTGCGAAGACCATCGGCCCGGAGCGCATGGGACAGTCGGAGAGCGCCACCCAGGCGGTCATCACGTCGGGCGGATCGAGCCCCCAGTAGGTGGCGTCCTGGTGGAAGGAGACGAAGGCCGGGTCGTGCGCCTCCTTGATGAAGAAGTTGGTTGTCCAGCAGATCAGGTTGGGGCCGAGGATGTCCTCGACCGCATCGAGGATGCGCGGATGCGTCACCAGCTCGTAGGCCCAGCGGTGGAGGATATGCACCTTGTGGCGCTGGTTGCCCTTCAAGGGGCCGCCGTTGGCCGCCTCGGCCGCCTCGAGGCGACGACGATAGCCCAGGGCCTCGCTCTCCGAGAGCACCGGCACCGGAAAGTAGAAGCCGTCGCGGCGGTAGCTCGCCACGGCCTCGTCGGACAGCATCTTGCCCATCGTCGCCAGAGCACCTCCGGAGCCGGGCGGCGCCAGTCCCCCCGTCGCGTTCGCTTGACAGCCTGCCGCGCGCCGCCGGACCATTGCCGCCAGCGCGGACGACAACGCGCGGGCGAACAGGATAGCGGGAGATCGAAAACAATGAACAGAGCCCTCCAGCGCTGGCTCGCGGCCGGCGCCCTCGCTGCCTTTGCGGCGGCAAGTCCGGCGCAGGCGGCTGTCCCGGAATCGAACGATCCGATCAAGCTGACGCTGCACGACTGGACCGGCCAGCTCATCACCACGACCATCATGGGCGAGGTGCTGAAGTCGATGGGCTACACCGTCGAGTACTTGCAGGCCGACTACCTGGCGCAGTTCGCCGGGCTGGAGACCGGCGACCTCACCATCGCGATGGAAATGTGGCAGACCACCGGCCAGGACGCGCTCGAGGCCTCGCTTGCCACCGGCAACACCGTCGACCTCGGCGAGACCGGCATGCAGGCGAAGGAAGAGTGGTGGTATCCGCTCTACATGAAGGAGCGCTGCCCCGGTCTGCCGAACTGGGAGGCGCTGAAGGCCTGCGGCGAAGCCTTCTCGACGCCGGAGACCGCCCCCAAGGGCCGCTACCTCGGCGGACCGGTCACCTGGGGCGGATACGACGAGGAGCGGGTCGAGGCACTTGGCCTGCCCTTCGAGGTGGTGCACGCCGGCACCGACGCCGCGCTCTTCGCCGAGATCCAGTCGGCCTACGAGCGCCAGGCGCCGATCATCGCCTGGGTCTACGCACCGCATTGGGCGACCGCCAAGTTCGAGGGCGAGTGGATCGAGTTCCCGGTCTACGAGCGCGCCTGCTACGAGGATCCGGCCTGGGGCATCAACAAGGAGAAGGCCTACGACTGCGGCAAGCCCTTCGGCTGGATCAAGAAGGTCGGCTGGAAGGGCGGCGAGGAGAAGTGGCCCGCCGCTTACAACGCCGTGCGCAAGTTCCAGATCGACAACGCGACGATGAGCGCGCTGATCGTCAAGGTCGACCTCGAGGGCATGACCGTCGAGGAAGCGGTCAAGGAGTGGATGGACGCCAACAAGGCCACCTGGGAAGCGTGGACGAAGTAATTGGCGACAAACGCCGGTAACTAACCCTCTCCCCTTTGCGGGAGAGGGTGGCGAACGGAGTGAGCCGGTGAGGGGGGTAGGTCGGTCGGTGCAAAGTTCGGCAGCGCAACCTACCCCCCTCACCCCGACCCTCTCCCGCAGGGGGAGAGGGAGGACTGCGTCGCCCGCACCAATGGCCTGAGATGCCCGACCGTCCGGTGAAGCTCGCCTGCGAGGGGGTCTGGAAGCTCTTCGGCCAGAACCCCGAGGCGGTGCTGCGTCGCCATGGCGGCAGGCCCGACGCCGAGGCGCTGCAGCAGGCCGGGCTGATCGCCGCGGTGCGCGACGTGAACCTCGCGATCGGTACCGGCGAGATCTTCGTCATCATGGGGCTCTCCGGCTCCGGCAAGTCGACGCTGGTCCGCTGCCTTTCGCGCCTGGTCGAACCCACGGCCGGCCGCGTGCTCTTCGACGGTCAGGACCTGCTGGCCGCGAGCGACCGCGCGATGATCGAGCTGCGCCGCCACAAGATGGGCATGGTGTTCCAGCACTTCGCCCTGCTGCCGCATCTGACCGTGCTGCGCAACGTCGCCTTCCCGCTCGAGGTGCAGGGCGTCGGCCGCGCCGAGCGCGAGGCCCGTGCGCGCCAGGTGATCGATCTCGTCGGCCTCAAGGGCCGCGAGAATTACTACCCGCGCGAGCTCTCCGGCGGGCAGCAGCAGCGCGTCGGCATCGCGCGCAGCCTGGCGGTCGAGCCCGAGATCTGGTTCCTCGACGAGCCCTTCTCCGCGCTCGATCCGCTGATCCGCCGCGAGATGCAGGACGAGTTCCTGCGCCTGCAGTCGGTGCTGCACAAGACCATCGTCTTCATCACGCACGACTTCGACGAAGCCATCCGCCTTGCCGACCGCATCGCCATCATGCAGGACGGCGCCGTCATCCAGACCGGCACGCCGGAAGAGCTGGTGACGCGCCCTGCCACCGGCTACGTCGCCGAGTTCACCCGCGACGTCAGCCGCGCCAAGGTGCTGAGCTGCGCCAGCGTGATGGAGGCCTTCGACGGTGGCGTCGGCACCGCCGGTACCGTCGGCGCCAGGCAGCGCATCGCCGCGGTGGCCGAGCGTGTGGTGAATGCCTCGGCGCCCTTCGTCGTCAACGATGCCGAGGGCCGTCCGGTCGGCCTGCTGACGCGCGCGGCCGTGCTGCGCGTCCTGGTGGGGGGCACCGCATGAGCACGGTCGCGCTCGGCCGGGAGCCCAGGCTCCGGCGACTCCTCTCGACCACGCAGCTCGGCGTGATCGCCATCGTTGCCTTGGGTTTCGTGCTCGCCTGGTTCGGCGAAAGCCTGCCGTGGGCACTGGCGTGGCCCGATGCGTGGGTGCTGCCGCTGCGCGCCTGGGTCGGCGACTTCACCAAGTGGCTGATCAACGACCTCGACTTCGGCCTCTTCACCTTCAAGGAGCTGACGCGGGCGATCTCGGCGGTGCTCGAGGTGCCCTACGACCTGGCGCGCGGCCTCCTCTCGACCGGCTTCGAGGTCCCCTGGGGCGAAGGCAAGGTCGTGATACCGCCGGTCTCCTGGCTGGTGGTGCTGGCGCTCGCCACCTGGGCCGGCTGGCGCCTCAAGGACCGCGGTCTCGCCATCCTCGTCTTCTGCTGCCTCGGCTACCTAGCGCTCTTCGGGCGCTGGGAAGGCGCGATGGTGACGCTTTCCTCGATCGTCGTCGCCGTGCCGCTGGGCGTGCTGGGCGGCCTCTTGATCGGCATCCTCGGCTACCGCTCGACGCGCTTCGAGAAGGCGATCACGCCGCTCCTCGACTTCATGCAGACCGTGCCGATCTTCGCCTACCTCGTGCCGATGCTCTTCCTCTTTGGCTTCGGGCCGGTGGCGGCGATGGTGGCGACGGTGATCTACGCCATGCCGCCGATGGTGCGCGTCACCATGCTGGCGCTGCGCGAGGTCGCGCCGGAGATCGTCGAGTTCGGCCGCATGGCAGGCTGCACGCGCCGGCAGATGACCTGGAAGGTCCTGGTGCCCGCCGCGCGTCCGTCGCTGATGGTCGGCGTCAACCAGGTGATCATGCTTTCGCTCAACATGGTCATCATCGCCGCGATGATCGGCGCCGGCGGCCTCGGCCACGAGGTCCTGACCGCGATGCGCGCGCTGAAGTTCGGCGTCGGCATCGAGGCGAGCCTCGCCATTGCCTTCCTGGCCATCGCGGTGGACCGCCTGAGCCAGGCCGTGGCGACCCGCAAGACGCCCCCGCTGGCGCTCCGCGAGAGCCTTTGGCAGCGGCACCGCGCGCTCTGGGTCGCGCTGATCGCGATCCTTGCCGTCGGCCTCTTCGCGCAGCTCTGGCCGGCACTGCAGCACTACCCGGCCCAGTGGCAGGTGACCTTCAGCGGCTGGACCGACCGGCAGATCTCGGCGCTGAACAAGGCCTGGTTCGACGACCTGGAGGCGATGAAGAACTTCTTCCTGCTGAACCTGATGATTCCCTTCAAGCGCTTCCTCTCCGAGGACGTCCCCTGGCCCGCGGCGCTCGTGCTGCTGACCTTCCTCGGCTGGCGGCTCGCCGGCTGGAAGCTGGCCGCAACGGTGTTCGTGCTCGCCGCCTACCTCGTCGTGACCGGCCTCTGGCAGATCGCGATGATCTCGGTCTACCTGGTCGGCACCGGCGTGCTCTTCGCCTGCCTGATCGGCATCCCGCTCGGCATCCTCGCCGCCAAGAGTCACGCTGCCGACCGCATCATCCAGCCGGTCATCGATACGCTGCAGACCCTGCCCGCCTTCGCCTACCTCATGCCGGCGGTGGTGTTCTTCCGCGTCGGCGACTTCACCGCGCTGCTCGCGGTGGTGGCCTATGCCGTGGTCGCGCCGGTGCGCTACACCGCGCTCGGCCTGAAGCTGGTGCCGCCGGCGTTGCTCGAGGCCGCGGTCACGTCGGGCTGCACGCCGCGCCAGCGCCTGTTCAAGGTGGAGCTGCCGCTGGCGCTGCCGCAGATCCTGCTCGGCATCAACCAGTGCATCATGCTGGCGCTCTCCATGCTGGTGATCACCGCGCTGGTCGGCACGCGCGATCTGGGGCAAGAGGTCTACATCGCGCTGACCAAGGCCGATCCGGGCCGCGGGCTGGTGGCGGGTGCGGGCGTGGCCTGCCTCGCCATCGTCGCCGACCGGCTGATGAACGCCTGGGCGCGCGAGCGGCAGAGGAAGCTGGGGATGGCGACGTGAACGAGGCGGCGGCGAGGGCGGCAAGCCTGCCGATCTGGTGCTCCAAGGTGGAGCCCGAGCCGCTGAAGGGCGGCATCACCAACACCAACTTCCTGGTCCGCGACCGCGGCCGGCGCTGCTTCGTGCGCATCGGCCAGGACATCCCGGTACACGGCGTGCTGCGCTTCAACGAGCTCGCCGCCGCCCGCGCCGCCGAGGCGGCCGGCATCTCGCCCCTGATCATCCACGCCGAGCCCGGCGTGCTGGTGACCGAGTTCATCGAAGGCCGCACCTTCGATGCCGCCGACGTGCGCGCGAACCTCCCGCGCATCGTGCCGCTGGTGCAGCGCGTGCACCGCGAGCTGCCGAAGCACCTGCGCGGGCCGGTGCTGGCCTTCTGGGTCTTCCACGTGATCCGCGACTACGCCGCAACGATCCGCGACGGCAGGCACGCCGCGACGGCCGAGCTGCCGCGGCTGCTCGACATCGCCGAGCGGCTGGAGCGGACGGTCGGCGCGATCGACCTGGTCTTCGGCCACAACGACCTGCTGCCCGCGAACTTCATCGACGATGGCGCGCGGCTCTGGCTGGTCGACTGGGACTACGCCGGCTTCAACTCGCCGCTCTTCGACCTCGGCGGTCTCGCCTCCAACAACGAGTTCCCGCCGGAGCTCGAGGACGAGCTGCTCCAGCGCTACTACGGCCGCGCGGCCGACGCCGACCTCGAACGCCGCTACGCCGCGATGAAGTGCGCCTCGCTCCTGCGCGAGACGCTCTGGTCGGTGGTGTCCGAGCTCCACTCCAAGCTCGACTTTGACTTCAAGGCCTATACCGCCGAGAACAGGCGCCGCTTCGAGGCGGCTTGGGATTCCATCCGATGACCTCTCTTCCTGCGGCCGCGCGCGCCGTCATCGTCGGCGGCGGCATCGTCGGCTGCTCGGTTGCCTATCACCTGACGAAGCTCGGCTGGCGCGACGTCGTCGTGCTGGAGCAGGGCAAGCTGACCGGCGGCTCGACCTTCCACGCCGCGGGCCTGGTGGGGCAGCTGCGCACCTCGGCCAACATCACGCGGCTGCTGACCGAGAGCGTGGCGCTCTACCAGCGGCTCGAGGCCGAGACCGGCCAGGCCACCGGCTGGAAGCAGAACGGCGGCCTCAGGCTCGCCTGCAACAGGGAGCGCCTGACCGAGATCAAGCGCCAGGCGACGACCGCGCATTCCTTCGGACTGGAGATGCACATCCTCTCTCCGAGGGAGGCGCAGGAGCTCTGGCCGGTGATGGCGGTCGACGACCTGGAAGGCGCGGCCTACCTCCCGACCGATGGCCAGGCGAATCCTTCCGACATCGCGCTGGCCTTGGCCAAGGGCGCGCGCAGCGGCGGTGCCAGGTTCATCGAGGGCGTGAAAGTCACCGGCATCCTGCAGGAGAAGTTCCGCGCCACCGGCGTGGTCACCGAGCAAGGCACGATCAAGGCGGAGGTCGTGGTGAACTGCGCCGGCCAGTGGGCCCGCGCGCTCGGCAGGCTCGCCGGCGTGCGCGTGCCGCTGGTGTCGGTGCAGCACCAGTACGTCATCACCGAGGTCGTGCCGGGCGTGCCGCGCAACCTGCCGACGCTGCGCGACCCCGACAGGCTGATCTACTTCAAGGAGGAGGTCGGCGGCCTGGTCTTCGGCGGCTACGAGCCGAACCCGATCCCCTGGGCCGACGACGGCATCCCGGACAACTGGATCTTCCAGCTGCTGCCGAACGACTTCGATCACTTCGAGCCCTTGATGGAGCAGGCGCTGGCGCGCGTGCCGGCGCTGGCCGAGACCGGCATCAAGCAGATGATCAACGGTCCTGAATCCTTCACGCCGGACGGCAACTTCATCCTGGGCGAGGCGCCGGAGCTGAAGAATTTCTACGTCGGCGCCGGCTTCAACGCCTTCGGCATCGCTTCCGCCGGCGGCGCCGGCAAGGCGCTGGCCGAATGGGTGGCCGCGGGCGAACCGCCGATGGATCTCTGGCCGGTCGACATCCGCCGCTTCGCCCGGTTCCATGACTCGGTGGCGTGGACTCGCGCGCGCACGATGGAGGCCTATGCCAAGCACTACACCATGGCCTGGCCTTTCGAGGAGCACCGCAGCGGCCGGCCGAACCGCGTCTCGCCGCTCTACGCGACTCTGAAGGAGCAGGGCGCGGTCTTCGGCGAGAAGCTCGGCTGGGAACGGCCGAACTGGTTTGCACGTCCCGGAGACAAGGCGGAAGACGTCTACAGCTATGGCCGCCAGAACTGGTTCGAGGCCGTGAGCGAGGAGCACCGCGCGGTGCGCGAAGCGGCCGGGCTCTTCGACCAGTCGTCTTTCGCCAAATTCCTCCTGCAAGGACCCGATGCCGAAGCGGCGCTCTCCTGGATCTGCGCCAACGACGTCGCCAAGCCGCCCGGCAGCCTCACCTACACGCAGATGCTGAACCGCAGGGGCGGCATCGAGTGCGACCTGACCGTCGCACGCCTGTCGGACGTGACCTTCTACATCGTCACCGGCACCGGGTTCGCCACGCACGACTTCTCCTGGATCCAGCGCTCGATCCCGGACGGAGCGCAGGCGCAGTTGACCGATGTGACCTCGGCATTCGGCGTGCTCTCCCTGATGGGACCGGCGTCGCGCCAGGTGCTGCAGGCGCTCTCGCGAGACGATCTCTCGAACGAAGGCTTTCCCTTCGGCACCTGCCGCTGGATCGAGATCGGCACGCTGCGCGCACTGGCGCTGCGCGTCACCTACGTGGGCGAGCTCGGCTGGGAGCTGCACGTGCCGACCGAGCAGATGCTCGCGGCCTACCGGCTGCTGATGGAGGCAGGAAAGCCACTTGGCCTGCGCAACGCCGCCTACCGCGCGATCGAATCGCTGCGCCTGGAGAAGGGTTACCGCGCCTGGGCCGCCGACATCGGCCCGGACTATACGCCGCTCGAGGCCGGCATGGCCTGGGCGGTGAAGCTGCGCAAGAATATCGACTTCCAGGGCCGCGAGGCGCTGGCAGCGCAGCAGCAGAAGCCGCTCGCCAAGCGGCTGGCCTGCTTCACCCTCGAGGGCCGCGACACCGTGCTGCTCGGCCGCGAGACGATCTACCGGGACGGCGAGCGCGTCGGTTGGCTGGCCTCGGCCGGCTGGGGCTACACCGTGGGCAAGAACATCGGCTACGGCTACGTCCGCCACGCCGAGGGGGTCGATGACGCCTTCCTCCATTCCGGTAACTACGAGCTGGAGGTGGCCTCGGAACGCGTGCCCTGCCGCCTCGAGCGTCAGGTGCTCTGGGACCCGACGAATGCGCGGATCAAGGCCTGACGACCGTGGGCGCCACGCAGCACGCGGAGATCGTCATCATCGGCGGCGGCGCCGTCGGCTGCTCGATCGCCTATCACCTCGCCAAGCTCGGCAAGCGCGACGTGGTGCTGCTGGAGAAGGCGCAGCTGACGCACGGCGCCACCTGGCACGCGGCAGGGCTGGTCGGCCAGTTGCGCAGCAAGCGCAATCTGACGCGGCTGATGCAGTACTCGGCCGAGCTCTACGGCCGAATCGAGGCGGAGACCGGCCAGGCGGTGGACTGGCACCCGGTGGGAAGCCTGCGCATCGCGTCGAGTCCTGAGCGCTGGCAGGAGATCAAGCGGACCGCGACCATCGCCCGCTCCTTCGGATTCGAGCTGCACCTCATCTCGGCGAAAGAGGCGCAGCAGAAGTTTCCGCTGATGACCACCGAAGGCGTGGTGGGCGCCGCCTGGGTTCCGACCGACGGCTATGTCGACCCCTACAGCCTGACGCAGGCCTACGCGAAGGGCGCGCGCAGCGGCGGGGTGAAGATCCACGAGAATACCCGCGTGGTGGAGCTGGTCGTCGAGGGACGTCGCATCTCGCAGGTCGTCACCGACAAGGGCACCTGGAGCGCCGATGTGGTGGTGAACGCCGCCGGCCTCTGGGCCAAGGAGGTCGCGCGCCTGGCCGGCGTGTCGCTGGCCACCGGCGTGGTCGAGCACCAGTATCTCGTCACCGAGAAGAGCGACCGCGTGCCCGCCGGGCTGCCGACCTTCCGCGATCCCGACAAGCTCTTCTACCTGAAGAGCGAGCCCGGTGCGCTCGCGCTGGGCGGCTGGGAGCCGGACACCATCCCCTTCGGCGAGCGCGGCATGCCGACCGACTTCGCGCGGCAACTGCTGCCGTCGAACTTCGAGCGCTTCGAGCAGATCGCGGCGCTGACGCAGGAGCGCCTGCCGATCTTCGGCGAGCTTGGCGTGCGCAGCCTGATCAACGGACCGATCCCGGTCTCCGCCGACGGCGAGCCGATCCTCGGACCCGCGCCCGAGCTCGACAACTTCTTCGTCGCCTGCGGCTTCACCGCCGGCATCGCCGGCTCGGGCGGCGGCGGGCGGGCGATCGCGCAGTGGATCGTCGACGGCGATCCCGGCATGGACCTCTGGTCCTTCGACGTGCGCCGCTTCGGGCCGCAGCACGCCACCCGCGCCGTGTTGAGCGCGCGGGCGGTGGAAGCCTATGGCGGCTACTACCTGCTGCACTATCCCGGCGAGGAGCGCCACGCCGCCCGCGGGCTCCGCCGCTCGCCGCTCCACGACATCCTCAAGGCGCGGGGCGCGGTCTACGGCGCGCGCTTCGGCTGGGAGCGGCCGGTCTGGTTCGCGCCGCCGGGTGTCGAGCCGGTGGATCGCCCCTCGTTCGGCCGGCCCAACTGGTTCGAGCAGGTCGGCGCCGAGCACCGCGCCGTGCGCGAGCGCGTCGCGCTGATCGACCAGACGTCGTTCTCCAAGTTCGAGCTCAACGGGCCCGGCGTCCTGCCGGCGCTGCAGGCGATCGCCGCCTCCGATCTCGACAAGGCGATCGGTAGCACGATCTACACCCAGCTCCTCAACGCCAAGGGCGGCATCGAGGCCGACCTGACGCTCTCGCGCATCGGCGAGGAGGCCTTCTACCTGGTGACCGGCTCGGCCTTCGGCGTGCACGATCGCGGCACGGTGGAGCGGCACCTGCCGCGCGACGGCAGCGCCACGGTGAGCGACGTCACCAACCGCTATGCCGTGATCAACCTCTGCGGTCCCCTGGCGCGCAAGGTGCTGGAGCAGGTGGCGGAGGAGGACGTCGGCAACGCCGCCTTCCCTTTCTCGACCTGCCGGCGCCTGACGCTGGGCGGCGCCGCCGTGCGCGCCGTGCGCATCGGCTACGTGGGCGAGCTCGGCTGGGAGCTGCACATCCCCGTCGACTACGCAGCCGGCGTCTACGATCTGCTGCGCGCCGCGGGAGAGCCGCACGGCATCGTCGACGCGGGTTACCGCGCCATCGACACGCTCCGCATGGAGAAGGGCTATCTCTACTGGTCCAGCGACATCACGCCGGACTACACGCCCTTCGAGGCGGGACTGGGTTTCCGCGTTTCCTTCCGCAAGAGCGACTACCTCGGCCGCGCGGCGCTGGAGAAACAGAAAGCCGAGGGCGTGAAGCGCAGGCTCTGCACCTTCACCTGCGACGCCAGGGTCACCTTCGCAGGCAGCGAGGCGATCCATCACCGCGGCAAGGTCGTCGGCACGACCTCCAGCGCCAACTGGGGCCACACCGTCGGCAAGATGATTGCCTTCGGCTACCTGCCGGCCGAGCTGGCGGTCGAGCGCGACTTCGAGATCGAGGCCTACGGCGAGCGCTACCCGGCCGAACGGGTCGACGGTCCCCTGTACGATCCGAAGAACGAGCGGCTGAAGGGCTGAGGGCGGGAGCGGACGGATGAGCGATACCATCGACGTGCTGCGGCGGATCCCGCGCTTCGCCGGCGTGCAGCCGGCCGAGGTGACGGTGACGCGCCTGGGCGGGCTCACCAACCAGAACTGGAAGGTCGAACACGGTGGCGAGGCCTTCGTGCTGCGCATCGCCGGCGCC
>DATEDK010000441.1:0-3611 GCA_035281685.1 Kiloniellales bacterium
TAGGCGCGCGCAACGGCCGGCTGCGGCGCCGGCCGGCTTCTGCTAAGACCTCGGACGAGCGGTCGCGGCCGCGCCGGAGCGGCCGCCGAACCCGGAGGTCGAGGTCCTCATGCCCGTGCTGAGCTTCCTGATCAGCCTGCCGCTGATCGTCGTGGTCGCCGTCTTCTCGGTGGTGAACCGGGCGGACATCACCATTGATCTCTGGCCACTGCGCGAGAGTGTGACGCTGCCGCTCCCAGTGGTCGTGCTGGGCGGTCTGGCGATCGGGCTCCTGGTCGGCGCGCTGATCGGCTGGCTCTCCGCCGGCCCGGCTCGCCGCCGGGTGCGCGAGGAACGCGCACGGGTGCGCGCGCTGGAGGCACGGCTTGCCGAGATGGCGCGCCAGCAGGCTGCCGGCGAAGTACGCCCCGAAGGCGGCGGTTGGCTCCGCCTGGCCGGCGGACGCTCCTAGGTCGCCCTGAGGTCTGCACCCGTGACCGACTCCCCCGCCTCTGCTATCAGCCCGGCCATGACCATCCACCCGCGTGACCGCCTCATCGTCGCCCTCGACAGCGACGGCGAGGCTCAGGCGCGCCGCTGGGTCGAGCGCTTGGCCGGCCGGATCGGCGCCTTCAAGATCGGCAAGGAGTTCTTCACCCGCTTCGGCCCCGAGGGGGTCGCGCGCGTGCTGCAGGGCCAGCGCTTCTTCCTCGACCTCAAGTTCCACGACATTCCCAACACCGTGGCGGCGGCGGTGCGTGCGGCGCTCGCCATGCGGCCGTTCATGCTGAACGTGCACGCTTCCGGCGGACCCGCGATGCTGCAGGCTGCCGCCGCCGCGCTCGCCGGTGCCCAGCCGCGACCGCTGCTGATCGGCGTGACCGTGCTGACCTCGATGGACGACGCGGACCTTGCCAGCGTCGGGCAAGAGGGTCCGGTCGAGGCGCAGGTGCTGCGCCTGGCGAAGTTGACGCAGCGCTCTGGCCTCGACGGCGTCGTCTGCAGCCCCCGCGAGATCACCGCCCTGCGGCGCGCTCTCCCGGCCGGCTTCAAGCTGGTGGTGCCGGGCGTGCGTCCCGTCTGGGCCGCCGCCGCCGACCAGAAACGCATGATGACGCCGGGCGAGGCAGTCGCCGCCGGCGCCGACTACCTCGTGGTCGGCCGCCCGATCACCGGTGCGGCCGATCCGGCCGAGGCGGCGCGGCGCATCGTCGAGGAGATGGAGGAGGCAACCGCTCGCGCCTGAGCGTTCGGGAGTGCGCCGTGACCCTGCCAGTCACCAGCGATGCGCCCTACGGTCTCGTCCTTCTGCTCGGCGGCAGTCTGAAGCTCCTGTGGCGCAGTCGCCGCGCCCTCCTGCGAGCGATGACGCTGCCGCTGGTCCTGATGCTGCTGGTGTCGCTGCCCTACGACACGGCACCGCTGCAGGTCGCTGGGCAGCCGGCCGCCGCCTCGCAAGCCGAGCGCAGCTGGCCGGTGGTGCTGCTGCTGATCCTGCTCGACCTCGGCGCCATCGCGATGTTCAGCGTCGCCTGGTACCGCTTCCTCCTAGGCTACGGCGAGCCGCGGCTCTGGCCTGGCCTTCACCTGGCCCAGCTGCGCTATCTCGGCCGCCTGCTCTTCCTGTCGCTGCTGCCCGCCGCACCGCTCCTCATGATCGGCGAGAGCATGATCCCCGGCGCCGTGCTCGTCGCGATCTCGCTGGCGCTGCTTTACGTGGCGGTGCGCTGGAGCCTCGTGCTGCCCGCCGCCGCCGTCGGCGCGCGCGTCAGCCTCGCTCGCAGCTGGCGCGCCACCGCCGCCGGTCACGCGCCGCCGCTGCTCTTCGCTCCCTTCTTCGGATTGGTCGTGCTTTCGGCGATCGTCGGCATGCCGTTTCTGCTCTTTGCCGGCTTCTTCATCGATGCCAACGAGCCGCGTCCCGATCGCTTCGCCGCGCTCCTTCTCTGGTTCGAGTTCGACGTGCTCGCGCTGCTCGCCATGGCACAGGCCTCCGCCGCGCTGGCGATCGCCGTCGTGCGTCTGCTGCCCGATCCGCAGAACAGCTGAGCTGGCGCCGGGCTTGCCAAGCGCCGCACGCACGGCAAAGGTGCAACGGAGCCGAGCCGCGACCGTTTCGGGAAAGGAAGCATCGCGATGAGCGTGCAGGACAGCCAGACACCGGCCACGCCGCGCGTCCTGCCGATCCTGGAGATCGCGAAGGATGCCTATCAGCTGCTGTTCCGCCATCCGGGGCTCTTCCTCGCGGCAATGGCGGTGCCGCTCGTCATCGAGCTCCTGGCGACCTGGGCCTTCTGGACGACCTACGGCCCGGAGATGGCACGGCTCGCCACGGCCGGCGGGGGCGATCTTGCGCAGCCCGGCGCGTTTCTCCTGCGCCTCTTCCTCTTGCTGCTGGTGCTGCTGATCGCCTACTCGCTCTTTGCCGTCGCCTGGCACCGGCTCTCGCTGCTGGACCAGCGCCCAGGCCTCCTGCCCGCGGTCCATGGCCGCCACGTGCGCTTCATCCTGATGACCTATGGCGTCTCGCTGCTGATCGGGATCATTGCCTTCCTGGTCATCCTCCCGCTCGGTCTGCTCAAGGTTCAGTCGCAGATCGTCTTCTTGCTGCTGGGCCTCGGCCTGGTGCTGATCTTCATGCGCTGGCAGCTCGCCTTCCCGGCCATCGCGGTCGATCGCCCGCTCGGCCTGGGCGGTGCCTGGCGCGCCACGCGCGGCCACACGCTCCGCCTCTTCTGGCTGTTTCTCCTCGTGGTCATCCCGCCGTCCGCCGTTCGCTGGCTGGTCGACAAGCTCTTCGAGGAGCAGGTCGGCATGTTCATGGTGACCGGCACGCTGACGCCTCCGGCCTTCGCCGGCCTCGCGATCAGCGCGATCGTCGGCTACGTCATGCTGGCGCTCCTGATCGGCGCCCTGTCCGGCGCCTACCGCCACCTGGTGCTGCAGCGCAGCTGATGCGCCGGACCCACAGCCGGCGGGGCTTGCGCAGGGCCGGGGCCAACGCCTAAGTCTCGCCGCCATGGCGCTGGAAGCGAAGATCTGCGGGCTTTCGACAGCGGAGACGGTGGACCTGGCAGTGGCCGAGGGTGCGGCGCTGGTCGGGTTCAACTTCTTCCCCAGGAGCCCCCGCTACGTCTCCATAGCTGCAGCCGCGGCTCTGGCGCACCGCGTGCGACCGGGCGTCCGCCGCGTTGCGGTGCTGGTCGATCCCAGCGACGATTTCCTGGCCGAGCTCGTCGCCCGCGTGCCGCTGGAGCTGCTGCAGCTCCACGGGCAGGAGACGCCCAAGCGGGTGGCCGAGGTGACCGAGAAGACAGGCCTGCCGGTGATGAAGGTGATCTCCGTCGCCGACGACGCCGACCTCGACGCCGTCGGCGCCTACGAGCCGGTGGTCGAACGGCTGATGCTCGACGCCAAGCCGCCGGCGGCGATGAAGAACGCGCTGCCCGGCGGCAACGCGCTGGCCTTCGACTGGAAGCTGCTTGCCGGCCACCACTTCCGCCGCCCCTGGATGCTGGCGGGCGGGCTGACTCCGGAGAACCTGAAGGAGGCGACCTCGATCAGCGGCGCGCGCAGGGTCGACGTTTCCTCCGGCGTGGAATCCGCCCCGGGCCGCAAGGATCCGGATAAGA
>DATEDK010000442.1:0-2647 GCA_035281685.1 Kiloniellales bacterium
CGCTCTTCAACTGGTCGCTGCGCTACACCACGGCAGCGCGCGGCGCGCTCGCGCTTTCGACCCTGCCGCTGGTCACCATGGTGGCTGCCGCTCTGCTCGGCGCCGAGCGGCTGACGCGCCGCAAGTCGCTGGGGGTCTTCATCGCCGTCGCCGGTGCGACCCTGGCGCTGGCCGCCGGCCTCGACACCGCGCCTCCCGGGGCCTGGCGCGGCGATGCGATCATGGTGGCGGCAACGCTCTCCTTCGCGCTCTACAGCATCTGGTCGCGGCCCTTCATCGCGCGCTCCAGTCCGCTCGCCTTCCTCGTCGCGGGGATGGGCTTCGGTTCGCTCGTGCAGGCTCTCTTCGCCTGGGCGAGCGGCGGCTTCGCCGCCACCGCCGCCTTCGATCTCGTGCAATGGGGCGCCGTCGCCTACCTCGCGTCCTTCGGCGCGGCCGCGACCTTCTTCCTCTGGGTCTATGCGCTGGCACACACCACGCCGACCAGGGTGACGAACACCATCACGCTGAACCCGCTGGTCGCGGCCGTGTTGGCGGCGCTCTGGCTGGACGAGCCCCTCGGCCTGCCGCTGCTGCTCGGCATCGCCGCGGTCTTCGCCGGGATCCTGATCGCCTCGACCGATGGCCGGGTTAGCCGGGGCAGCGCGTCATCGGCTCCGGCGGTATCACGCCCTCGGTCTCGGTGACCACCTGGCTGAGGCGGTTCTCGCCGTCCTGCGTGAACACGATCGGCTCGCCGCCGACGAGCTCCGGCGGCGCGGTGAAGACGAGGGTGAGGCCCTTGTCGGTCCAGGTGGCCGTGGCGTCGAAGCGATGCCGCTCGGTCGAGTGCGTGTAGGTGATCTCGCCGTTGACGCGGTCCTGGCCCAGCGCGGTGAAGCGCCAGGTGGCGCTGGCATCGCCGCTCATCGGCTGGCACCAGGTGCCGGCGAGGAAGTCTGCCGCGCCCTTCCGCTCGGCGCCTTGCCAGGGCGCCCAGAACAGCACCGCGGCGAGCACCGCCAGGGCAACGAGGCCGAGCACCGCCGGGAGAACGCCGCGACGCCGGCGTCCGCGGGCGGACAGGGTCGCCGCGGCGGTCGGATGGGCGGTCCCGGCTGTGGTCGGCGCATTGCCGGCAAGCACCTGGATGGCGCGCAGCAGGTTGTCGAGGTGGCGCTCGATCGGCGGCTGCCAGGCATCGACCCACTGCGCCTGCGACAGGAAGAACTCGAGCGCGCCCGAGGGCGCGATCTCGCGGATGCGGATCGGCAGCACCGGCTTGGCCTTGCTGACCGCCCGCTCGACCTCGCGGTGCACGAACTGCGATTCGTTCGACTGCTCGGAGAGCACCAGCAGCAGGACCGAACTTTCCTCGATCCCCTGCAGGATGGCGGCGCCGTACTCCATGCCGCCCGGGACGTCGCGCGGCGCGATCCAGCAGGAAACCCCGCGGCTCTCCAGGAAGCCGGAGATGCGTTCGGCGACCGCCGAATCCTCCTTGGCGTGGCTGACGAAGACCCTCCCCATGGCGCGCTTCTAGCACGTCTCAAGCCAGAGCGGGAACGATCTCGGCCGGGACGAAAGGCTTTGGCCAGGCCAATGGGCGGCAGTAGCATGACGCGGCAATGCCCGGGTCAGACCGCGGGCTGACGCGCAGATCCGGCCTCGACGCAAAGCAGCCGAGCCCGCAGCGAACCTCAGGCTTGCGATCAACCGACGCGCAGGGGAGGCAAGCAATGGCGGCAACACTTAAACATTCGTGCGACGAGATCCTCGATCGGGTGACCACCGGCGCGCCGCGCGTGCCGGGCGTCGTCGCCATGGTCACGGACCGAAACGCCGACATCTACGAGGGCGCCCGCGGTGTTCGCCATCTCGGCACCAGCGCGCCGATGACGGCCGACACCGTGTTCGCCCTCTTCTCGACCACCAAGGCGGTCGCCGGCACGGCGGTGCTGCAGTGCGTGGAGGAGGGACTGCTGGATCTCGACGCGCCGGCGAAGACCTACGCGCCGGCGATCGGCGAGTTGAAAGTGCTCGAGGGCTTCGACGCGACCGGCCAGCCGATGCTGCGCGCGCCGAAGACCGAGATCACCACGCGCATGCTGATGCTGCACACCGCAGGTCTGGGCTACGACATCTTCAACGAAACCTACAAGCGGCTGGCCGACGAGCACGGCCAACCGAGCGTGACCGGCTGCACGCGGGCATCGCTGATGACGCCATTGCTGTTCGATCCCGGCGAGCGGTGGCTCTACGGCAGCAACATCGACTGGGCCGGCCAGGTCGTGGAGAGCATCCGCGGCAAGCGCCTGGGCGAGGTGCTGCGCGAGCGGGTGTTCGAGCCGCTCGGGATGAACGATACGGCCTTCACCCGCACGGCGGACATGAAGGCCCGGAGCGCGACCATCCATGCCCGCGGCGCGGACGGCAGTCTGACGCCGCTGGACGACCTGGCCCTGCCGGACCACCCCGAGGTCGACATGGCCGGCCACGGGCTCTACGGCACGGTTCCGGACTACATGAAGTTCATCCGGATGTGGCTCAACGACGGTGCCGGGCCCGGCGGCCGGGTGCTGAAGGCAGAGACGGTCGCGACGGCCGTACGCAGCGGGCTGAAGCCGCACCAGAAGGTGTGCATGCTGCCGGGCGTGATCGCGAGCCT
>DATEDK010000443.1:0-6846 GCA_035281685.1 Kiloniellales bacterium
GCTCCTTGGCCGAGGAGCCCACGACGATGGTGCGTTCGGCCATGTCAGGCAGCCCGGCCGGATGGATCACCGGCCGGCCGTCGAACAGCAGACGTTCCATGGCGCTGTCGAGGATCAGCAGAAGGTCGTGCGCGACGCAGAGCTCGGCCGCCAGCGCCCAGTCCGCGGCATCGAAGGTTGCGCCGCTCGGCATCGATGGGCTCATCAGCAGCATGGCGCGGGTCCTCGGGCCGACGGCGGCCCGCAGCGCCTGGCGGTCGAGGCGCCATTCGGCACCGGGATGGAAGGTGAAGGGCACGAAGCGCGGCACGCCGCCGGCCAGATGCACGCGGTTGATCAGGCCGGCATAGGTCGGATCTGTGACGATCACTTCTTCACCTGCGTCGACCGTCGCCAGCAGCACGTTGAGGATGCCGGACAGCCCGCCGGCCGCGACCAGGCAATTGTCCTCGCCGTAGTCGACACCCGAAAACCGCGAAACATGGCGGGCCACGACCTGGCGAAGCCGGCGCTGGCCGACGAACGGCAGGTAGGAGTTGTCGGCGTCCTCGCCGGCGGCACGGCGGGTGCGCTCCACCGCCGCCGGATCCGGCGGCAGGTCGACGTCGAGGTTCTCCAGCCGCAGGAAGTCCCGGTCGGAGGCATCGGCCAGGTGGCCCATGCGGTCGACGCCGATGCCGGCGATGTGCTTGAGGCGCGCGGGACGGGTCCGTGGCATCGGTGGCTCCATGCTATAGACCGGAGTTGGAGAACAAGCGACCAGGAGGGCGATCTATGCCACGTTTCTCGAGCGAGCGGATGATCGGCGGCATCAAGCCCGGCCTGCGCGTCTTCGTCTCCGGCGCCGCCGCCGGCATCGGCCGCGAGATCGCCGACATGCTGATCGCGCACGGCGCCCGGGTGCGGATCTGCGACGTCTCGCCGGAAGCGCTCGCCGACTTCCGCGCTGCCCATCCCGGACATCTGGCGGCTCACGCCGACGTCGCCGACGCTGCGTCGATCGCCGAGATCTTCCGCGACATCGCGCGCGACTGGCAGGGCCTGGACGCGCTGGTGAACAACGCCGGCATCGCCGGTCCCACCGGCGGCGTCGAGGAGATCGCGCTCAAGGACTGGCAGCGTTGCCTCGACGTCGGCCTGACCGGCCAGTTCCTCTGCACGCACCACGCCGTGCCGCTGCTGCGGGCCGCCGGGGGCGGCGCGATCGTGAACATCTCCTCGGCCGCCGGCCGCCATGGCTATGCCTTCCGCACCCCCTATGCCGCGGCGAAGTGGGGCGTCATCGGCTTCACGCAGAGCCTGGCCAAGGAGCTGGGCCCAGAGAACATCCGGGTGAACGCGATCCTGCCGGGCGTCATCGAGGGGCCGCGCATCGAGCGCGTGATCGCGGCACGTGCCCAGCAGCTCGGGATCGAGCACGAGAAAATGCGGCAGGTCTACCTCGAGAAGGTCTCGCTCAGGCGCATGACGCCGCCGGCCGACGTGGCCGCCATGGTCACCTTCCTTCTCTCCGAGATGGGCGAGAACGTGTCCGGACAGTCGCTGGGAGTGGACGGCAACATGGAGACGCTGTAGCGAGCCGGCCTGCGGCTGTATATGACTGGACCCATGGCAACGGCGCCCTCCTTCCTCGACCTGCCGCTGCGCCTCACGCGCCACGCGCCGGTGCTGCTGCTGCCGCGCGCCCTCGACACGGCCTTCTGCCGCCACCTGATGGCCCAGTTCACCCGCACGCTGCCGACCTACCAGAGCGACGGCTACACCACCGACGGCTACCACAAGGAGTCCGGCGACTTCCGCGTCGAGCACGATGGCAGCTACGGCAAGATCACGCAGATCGTGCTGCGCGACCCGGGGCTGGTGGGCGTGCTGGACGACATGCTGGTGAAGCGCGTCCACCCGGCGATCGAGACCGCCTTCCAGGCGCGTTCGAACAGCCGCGAGTTCTGGCGCCTCGCCTGCTATCCGGCGCCCGGCGGCTTCATCGGCGCGCATCGCGACAACAACTCGCGGCCGACGCACCACCGCAACTTCACCATGACGATCAACCTGAACGCCGGCGAGTACGAGGGCGGCGAGCTGCGCTTCCCCGAGTTCGGCCCGGACCTCTACGCGGTCGAGCGCGGCACCGCGGTAGTCTGGTCGGCCGCGCTGCTGCACGAGGTGCTGCCGGTGACCAGGGGTGCGCGCTACGTCGCCGCCGTCCACCTCTCGCTGCTGAAGGACCAAGGACGGTTCAAGGTGGCGGATGTGGCGGGGTCGCCCGGAACCTAACACCCCTCACCCTGTCCCTCTCCCCGCTCCGCGGGGCGGGCGAGGGGACGGCAGCGCCGCCATCGGGGCAAGGGGTCCCCTCGCCCCCGAAGGGGGAGAGGGACAGGGTGAGGGGTGTCGGTCGGTAGCCTCGCCCTACCCCAACCACCCCTGCACGGCGGCGATCTGGTCCCGGTGCATCAGCGACGGTGCGTGGCCGCAGTCGGGGAAGGTGAGCAGGATCGGCTTGGGGCCGCGCTGCGTCATCTGGGCGGCGGTCTCCGCCGGGAGAACGTCGGAGGCCTCGCCGCGCAGCACCAGGGTCGGCCGTCGCAAACTGTCCCAGAGGCGCCAGAGGTCGACGTCCTTGGGCTCGGCGGCGCGCAGGCCCTCGGCCATCGCCGGGTCGAAGTGGTGGGTGACGCCGCCGCCCTCCAGCTCCTTGAACGAGTGGCGCACCAGGTGCGCCCATTCTAGGTCGCTCAAGTTTCCCCAGGGCGCATAGATGCGCCGGAAGTAGGCGGCGGCCTCATCCCAGCGGGCGAAGCGATCCGGCCGACCGACGTAGCCGGCGATGCGGGCGAGCGCCGCCTTCGGCACGAAGGGACCGATGTCGTTCAGGATCAGGCGGCGGATCGGCGTGTCCGCCTGTACCGCCATCATCAGTCCAATCAGCCCTCCCATCGAGGTGCCGAGCCAGTCGACCTGCTCGGCACCGAGCGCGGCCAGCAGCACGGTCATGTCCGCGAGGTACTGCGGCATGGCATAGCCCTTGGGATCGGCCAGGTGCCCGCTGCGGCCACGGCCGACCACGTCCGGGCAGACCACCCGCCAACCCTCCTCGGCCAGGTGCGCCGCAAGCACGTCGAAGTCGCGGCCGTTGCGCGCCACGCCGTGCACGCAGACGAGGACCCGTTCGCCGTGCTCTGGCCCCCACTCGACCCAAGCCACGCGGTGGAAGCCGCCGGCCGAGAGGCAGCGGACCTCGCCCCGGCGCATGGCTCAGGCGGGCCGGCGGGCGATGGTGCGCCCGGTCCTGGGGAAGGTGGCCGGCGGCTCGTCCGCAAGCGTCACATAGGTCTCCGGATGAAAACCGTTGAAGTGCGTGGCGTTGGCATTGGAGTAGGCGCCGATCTGGTCGATCTCCACCCAATCGCCCTCGCGCGTGTCGGTCGGCAGCTCGTAGCGCGTCGGCAGCACGTCCAGCGAGTCGCAGGTCGGGCCGTTCAGAAGATAGCCCTGCGTCGCGTTGGCGACCGGGCCGTCGAGCCGCACCAGCCGCGCCGGCAGCTCGATCTTCGCCTGGATCGTCTCGGAAAGCGAACCGTAGATGCCGTCGTTGAGGTAGAGGCGGTCGTCCTTGCGCAGCTGCACCTGCGTCAGGAGCGAACAGGCAGAGGCAACGAGCGCGCGACCCGGCTCGCACCAGAGCTCGACGTCCGGCGGCAGCTTGATCGCCTTCATGCCGGCGCGTATCTCGGCCATGTAGGCCTCGATCGGCGGGGGCGGCGGCACGGTATCGGCATAGTGCGCCGGGAAACCGCCGCCGACGTCGACCAGCACCGGCTCGATGCCCGACCGTTCGATCGTCTCGCCCACCAGCTCCAGCGCGGTGCGATAGGCCTCGGTATCGAGACACTGCGAGCCGACGTGAAAGCAGAAACCGACATTGCAGCGCTGCTTTGCCGCTTCCTTCGCGATGTCGGCCGCGACTTCCACCGTCGCGCCGAACTTGGAGGCCAGGTGATAGAGCGTGCCCTTCGACGGCGGCGTGGCGATGCGTACGACGATGACCAGTCCCTCGCGGTCGGTCTCCTCCAGCACCTTCTTCAGTTCGTCGGGATGATCGACGACGTAGTGCTTCACGCCATAGACGGTGTAGGCGCTGCGGATCACCGCGCGGCCCTTGACCGGGTGCATGAAGTAGGCGTGCGCGCCCGGCAGAGTCTCGTTCACCAGCGCGATCTCGGGCAGCGAGGCCGTGTCGAAGTGGCGGATGCCGGCATCGTAGAGCGCGTGCAGCACCAGCGGGTGGGGGTTGCACTTCACCGCGTAGAGCACGGTGCCGGGAAAGGTGGTCATGAAGCGCCGCGCGTTGCGCTCCAGGATGTGCGGGCGCAGGCAGTAGACGGGGTAGCTCGGCGTCAGCGTCTGCGCGACGTCGAGGACGCTGCGGAACGCGGGCTGGTCTTTGGGCATGAGCTCTCTCCAAACGAGGGGCAGCGCCTGGCCGTCGTTCAGCAACCGGAGAGCAGCCTATCCGGAACGCGCGCTTTCTACCCCCTAGGCCTCCCGCCAGCAACACCCTGCCCTGCGTCCGGATCGCTACCTCGGCCGCCTGGTGCCTGCTTTGAATCGCGCCCATGTCCGCCACCAGTCTCAGCGTGCCGCTCCGGTCCTCGCTTGCGCTGGCCTACCTCCTGGCCGTGCTGGCCGTGCTCGCCGGCAGCGGCATGGACATCTTCGGCAAGACGGCGATGAGCGGTGTCGAGGCCGGCACCTGGCAGGGCGTGGCCCTGCGCTGGGTCTTCGGCCTGGCGATGATCGTGCCGGTGATGGTTCTCGTTCGCCGCCGGCCGTCGATGGCCAATCCGCGCGTGCACATCCTGCGCATGGCGATCAGCGTCGGAGCGAGTTGGTGCTACTTCGAGGCGCTCTCGCGCCTCCCCCTCTCGCTCGTGGTGACGGTGTTCTATGCCGAACCGCTGATCGCACTCCCGCTGGTGCGCCTTGTGCTGAAGGAGCGCCTCGACTGGCCGCGCCTGACCGCGCTCGCCGTCGGCTTCGGCGGCATAGTGGCGGCGGCACAGCCCTCGGGCTCGACCGACCTCGCCGGCGTCGGCATCGCGCTGCTTGGCGCCTTCCTCTGGGCGACTCTGTTCATCGCCACCAAGCGCTACGGCGAGCATGAATCGGTGCTGGACCTGATGTTCTGGATGGCGCTGGCCTGTGCCGTGGTCGCCACTCCGATCGCGCTTGCCGACTGGCGGCCGCTGCCGGCCGCGGCCTGGTGGGGGGTGCTGGGCATCGCCCTCTGCGGGGTGCTGAGCAGCCTCTGCTGGCTGACCGCGCTGAAGAGCCTCGATGCGCTGGTGATGACGACGCTCGGCTACCTCGGGCTGCCGATCGGCTTTGCCGCTGCGCTCCTGCTGTTCCGCGAGAGCCCGCCGGTCGCGACCTGGGTCGGCGCCGCCCTGGTGTTGCTGGCCGTGGCGGTGCTCGGCTACGGCGAGCGCCGCCACCGGGTGCGCACTATGCTCGACGCCGGGCCGGTTCCTCACCCTTGAGCTGGCGGGCGAGCGCGCGGGCTTCCTGGCCGAGCGCGACGCGGCCCTCCTGCACATAGGCCTCGTGGTTCGCGTCCATCGCGCCGAGGTCGTAGAGGTAGTTCGCCATCACGCCCGCCGACTGCTTCAGCCCGTTGGGCGACAGATCGGCCAGCCAGTTGATGCGCTCCAGCCGCGCGCCGTTCCTCAGGTGGAAGCGCGCCACGGCGTCGACCGCCTGGCCGTCCGGCCGGGTCTCCATCAGGTAGGCGAGCGCCAGGCGCTTCATCGGCGCCTCCAGCGCGGTCGCCGTGGTGACGTCCTCATGCCACGCGGGATTGCCCAGCACGGCTTGCAGCGCCTCGGCCAGGTCGTCGACACCACCCAGCGCCCGCAGTCCCCCCTGCTCTGCTTCGCTGAGCTGGCGCGCCAGGGTCTTGCTGTCGCGCGCCTCCAGCCAGGCGCGGAAGCCCGGCAGAGGGGACAGCGTGGCGAAGGTGTCGATGTTGGCGAGCTCTTCCGAAAGACGTACCACGACGCGCTTGATCAGCCACTCGCCGAAGGCAATGCCCTGCAGGCCCTTCTGCGTGTTCGAGATCGAGTAGAAGATGGCGACCCGGGCCTCCTCCGCATCGAGCCTGCCGCCATCGACGTCCAGCAGCTCCTGCACGTTGTCGGCGAGGTGCTCCACCAGGGCTACCTCGACGAAGGCCAGCGGCTCCTCCGGCATGCGCGGATGGAACAGCCCGTAGAGTCGCCGGTCGCTGTCCAGGCGGTGGCGCAGGTCGTTCCAGGAGCGGATCTCGTGCACGGCCTCATAGGCAATCAGCTTCTCCAGCAGCGAGGCCGGCGAATCCCACGAGATGCGGCGCACGTCGAGGAAGCCGACGTCGAACCAGTTCTCGAGCAGACCGCGGATGTCGCGGTCGAGGGCGCGCAGCTCGGGCGCGGGATCCTTGATCGCCAGCAGGTCGGCGCGCAGGTCGACGACGAACTTCACGCCGGCGGGGAGCGTGGTGAACTGCGTGACCAGCCTGACGCGCGGCGGCACCAGCGCTCGGCGCAAGGCCTCCTCGGCCGTCACCCGCTCTTCGCCGGTCGCAGTCTGCCACTGGGCGACCGATGCCGCCACGACCGCCGGATCGCAGGCGAAGTCGCGCGCGAGCATCTCGAGGAAGCGCCGCCGGTCGGCCGCCGAGAGTCGGAGATAGGCTTCGCCCAGCTCGGCCGCGCGCAGGCGGGCGGAAACTTCGCCGCCGCGCGCCTCCAGGCATTCCCGCATCAGGGCCTTCAACGCGGCGAGAGTGTCCGGCTGCGGCGGCTCAGC
>DATEDK010000444.1:0-2801 GCA_035281685.1 Kiloniellales bacterium
GACTTGCCGGCCCCCGAAGGCCCGACGAGGCCGATCTTCTCGCCCGGCGCCACGTGCAGCGTCAGATCCTTGATCACGCCGCGCTCCTGGCCGTAGCCGAAGGAGACGTCGCGGAAGTCGATCGCGCCCGCCGTGACCTCCAACGGCCTGGCGCCCGGGCTGTCGGTCAGCTCGTGCGGACGCGCAATGGTCTGGATTCCCTCCTGCACCACGCCGACGTTCTCGAAGATCGCCGTGACCTGGAAGGCGACCCAGCCGGAGATGTTGACGATCTGCCAGGTCATCGGCAGCGCCATCGCCACGGTGCCGACGCTGACCAGGCCTTCGAGGTTGAGGACGATGGCGAAGGTGGCGGTAGCGACCACCAGGCAGGCGTTGAGGCAGGTGAGCAGCAGCGCGAAGAGCGTGACCAGCCGCTGCTGCGCCTGGAAGACGCCGGTGTGGTGGCGCACCGCGTCGCCGACATAGGCGTCCTCCTCGCGCGAGCGGGCGAAGAGCTTCACCGTCAGGATGTTCGTGTAGCTGTCGACGATGCGACCGGTCAGCATCGAGCGCGCTTCGCTCATGACGCGGGCGCGGTCGCGCATGCGCGGCACGAAGATGCGCAGCAAAACGACGTAGCCCAGCGCCCAGAGCAGGATCGGCAGCGCCAGCCAAAGGTCCGCGTCGGCCATCACGATGAGCGCGCTGGTGCCGTAGACCGCGATGTACCAGACCGCGTCGATCGAGGCGACGACGGTCTCGCGCAGCGCCGGGCCGGTCTGCATGACCTTGTTGGCGATGCGCCCGGCGAAATCGTTCTGGAAGAAGGCCCAGGACTGCCGGACCACGTGCCAATGGCTCTGCCAGCGCACGAGGTTGGAGAAGCCGGCGGCGATCGCCTGGTTGGAGATCAGGCTGCGGCTGAAGATGGCAATCGGCCGGAGGATCAGCACGACGCCGGCCATCGCGGCGAGCAGCGGCCAGTGCTCGTCGACCAGCGTCTTGGCGTCGACCGAGGTGATCAGCGTGACGATGCGCCCGACGAAGACCGGGATCGCGGCGTCCAGCAGGGCGACCGCCAGCCCGGCGCCGAGCAGCGCCAGAAACAGCCACTTCGCCTGCTTCAGGAAGTGCCAGTAGAAGGCGATCAGTCCCGCGGGCGGCGGCGCCGGCGGCGGCGCCATCGGCGGCACGAGGCGTTCGAGACGGGAAAACAACGACATGGCGGAGGCATTCTACGCAGCGGCGGCCGGGAGCATAACGCGAAGGCTGCGCCCGACTTATGTCATCCCGACTTCACGATGCGGAAGCGCCAGCCCGTGCCCTCGCTCGTCGTATCGAGCGTGCAGCCGGCGGTCTGGCAGAAGGAGCGGAAATCGCCCGGCGCGGCCGGATCGTCGGCCAGCACTTCGAGCACGGCGCCGGCCGGCAGAGGCTTCAGCGCGCGGCGTGCCTTCAGCACGGGCAGCGGGCACTTGAGACCGCGGGCGTCGATGACGTCGCTCATGGCGGCCTAGCTAGGGCCGCGCCTGCGCTCGCGCAAGCCCACCCAGCCGGCCGCCGCCAGCAGCAGCCAGCCGAGGATGAAGCCGAAGCCGCCGACCGGCACGAGGAAGCCGATGCTGACCCCGGCCAGCGCCTGCAGGGCAAGGCCGCCGCAGAACAGCACCATGCCGGCGAGGAAGCCCCAGGCGGCGCCGGAGAGGAGCTCCGGCCCGCCGTTCCAGCCGATCGCCGCGACCACGCCCAGCGCCAGCGCATGCCAGAGCAGGTAGCTCTGCGCCGTGCCGAGCAGCGCCAGCTGATCCAACCCCAGGCTGGTGCCGTGCGCCAGCCAGGCGCCGAGCCCGACGGCCAGAGCGCCGCTCACGCCCGCTACGACGAGCCACAGACGCATCGCCTCGCCTCCTCTCCCGCCAGCCTCCCCATATAGCCGATCGGGCGGCGAAGGGTGTAAAGCCCTGCGCGCGATGACCGTAAGCGAAAGTCCGCCGACCCTAGTCTCCCTCTTGCCGAGCGCGCGCGAGCTGGCGCAGGCGCTGGCCCTGCTGCAAGAGCGGGAAGCGCTCAGCCTGCCGCTGATCGACGCGCGGGCGACGGCGACGCTGCTCGATGCCTGCGAGCGCCTGACCTACCGCGCAGCACGGCCGCTGGTCGGGCCGGCGGGGCAGGAGGTGCGGCAGGACTTCGAGCTCTCGATGGACATCGGTCCCGACGATCCCATCCGTCAGCTCGCGGCAGCGCTGACCGTGCTGACCACGGAGGCGCGCGCGCTGCTGCCGCAGGACCCGGTGCCCGAGGGCCTGGTGTTCAACGACCTGATCGTACAGCGCTACGTCGCCGGCTCGGCCGGCATCACGCCGCACCGCGACCACCTGCGCTACCGCGGTATCGTGGTGCTGGTGACGCTGTTGGGCCGTTCGGAGCTGTTGCTCTGCGACGATCGGGCCGGCAGCAATCCGCGCGGCTTTCCCATGGCGCCGGGTGTTGCGACGTTGATGCTGGCGCCCGGCTACGGCGGCGGCAACCGAAGGCCCTTCCACTGCGTCGCAAAGCTGAGCGAGCCGCGCGTCAGCCTTGGGTTGCGCCACGACACTCGGCCGGCCAGCTGATGCGCACGGAAGACTTCGATTTCGAACTGCCCGAGGCGCTGATCGCGCAACGGCCGGCGCGACCGCGCGATTCGGCGCGGCTGCTGACGGTCGGCCGTTCGTTCGAGGATCGCGTGGTGAGCGAGCTCCCGGCGCTGCTCAGTCCCGGCGACCTGCTGGTCTTCAACGACACCCGCGTGCTGCCGGCGCGGCTGGTCGGCCGGCGCG
>DATEDK010000445.1:0-4638 GCA_035281685.1 Kiloniellales bacterium
TTGGAGCGGAAGGCTTTCAGTACGGCCGGCGGCTCGGGCAGCGCCAGCACGCGCCAGTGGCCCAGCCAGATCTGGTTGCCGATCGCCGCAAGACCCAGCGCGATCAGGGCCAGGAAGAGGAGGCGATGGCTGCGCCAGGCCTCGCGCAGATCGCTCCGCCGGCGGACGAGAGCGACGCCCAGGAGGAGCACGACTCCGAAACCGAGCCAGGCGTAGCCCTCGTACTGCCCGCCGGTGCCGTCGATGATGTCGGCAAAGCCACGGTAAGGGCGCAGCGGAACCGTCAGCTCGTCGGGTGCCGAGGGGGCGATGCCCAGCGCCCAGTCGGCAAAGCCGGGCAGGAGGCCGCTCGCCTGCGGCACCAGCGGCGCCAGCAGGTTCATCGAGTAGAAACCATAGCCCCAGAGCGGTGCGGAGAAGGCGAGGTAGCCGGCGACCCAGAGGATGATCCCGGCGCCGGCCAGCCAGAGCGAGAGGCCGGCGAGGCCCTGGCGCCAGTCGATCTGCCGGCGGCGCAGCGTGTCGCAGAAGCCGCCGAAGCCCACGGCGGCGACCATCAGGAAGAGATAGGCGTGGATCAGCAGCGCGATCCAGGCGAGCAGGCCGACCGCCAGCAGGCGCTGCCCCGGTTCGCGGGCGCGGGGCAGGCCCAGCACCAGGGCGAGCTGGAACAGCAGCAGGAAGTGGCCGGCCAGGGCGGTGTGGCCGAAGCGCCAGAGGAACCAGGGGATCGTCAGCGAAAGGATGGCCCCCGCCAGCAGCGGCAGCGGCCGGTCGATGCCGAGCGAGCGCAGGACAGCCGCCATGGCGACCGGCTGCAGCAGGTAGGTGGCGATCAGCCACCAGCCCAGCACCGGCACGCGCCAGCCGGTCAGGCTCTCGATCGCCTTGGCGATCAGGGTCGGGCCGGGGAGGCCGTCGGTGAACACCAGCGAGGTGCCTTCGGGGGCGACCAGGGAGGCGCTGTGGAAGGGCGGCCAATGCCAGGGCTCGTTCAGGTAGGCGAGAATGCCGGTCTGGTGCTGCAGGAAGTCGTCGACCGGCTTCAGCAGGAGGGGCGCCGTGCCGTCGAGGTAGCCGGCCGGAAAGGTCAGCAGCACGAACAGCAGGCCGACGGCCCAAGGCAGGAGCTGGGCCAGCAGGGCGGTCTGCCCTGGCGCCGCCAGTGGCTGCGGCCGGACCTCGGTTTGGCTGGTCATGCCGCGCTATCTTGACTCTGTGAGCATCAAGGCAAGGCTCTCCGGCGAACACGGCAAAGCCGAATTGGTTGCCAGCGCGGCGAGAGCCGCCTACCTAGCCCTTGCTGTCTATAGGAGGAAGGCGATGGACGACAAGACACGCGAAGCGTTGGAGGCGGCAGCCTTCCGGCGACTGGTGCAGCACCTGCGCGAGCGGACCGACGTGCAGAACATCGACCTGATGAACCTGGCGGGCTTCTGCCGCAACTGCCTCGGCAACTGGTATGCGGAGGCCGCTGCCGAGCGGGGCCTGGCCGTCGGCAAGGACGAAGCGCGCGAAACCATCTACGGCATGCCTTACGCCGAATGGCGGGCGAGGTATCAGAAGGAAGCCTCGCCGCAGCAGCAGGCGGCTTTCGACCAGCAGCAGAAGCACAGCCACTGAGCGGCCGCTCCTGAGCCCGAAACGGCCGATCGAGCGCCTGCGTCGTCTCTGCCTTGCCCTGCCCGAGGCGGTGGAGAAGGAGGCCTGGGGCGACCCCACCTTCCGCGTGCGCGACAAGATCTTCGCCATGGAGAAGCGGGGCGACGGCCGCTGCTCGCTCTGGGCCAAGGCCCCGCCGGGCGGGCAGGAGCATCTGGTCGCGGCCGACCCCGAGCGCTTCTTCGTGCCGCCCTACGTCGGGCACAGGGGCTGGATCGGCATGCGGCTCGATGACGATCCGGACTGGGACGAAGTGGCGGAGGTGGTGCGCCGCAGCTATAGGCTGACCGCCCCGAAGCGGCTCGTCGCTCTGTTGGATGACAAGCCATGATCCTGATCGGCCAGTACGACTCGCCCTTCGTGCGCCGCGTCGGCATCGCGCTGACGCTCTACGAGCTGCCGTTCGAGCACCGTACCTGGTCGGCCTTCAGCGACGCCGACAAGCTGCGCCAGTACAATCCGCTGACGCGCGTGCCGACGCTGGTGCTGGACGACGGCACGGTGCTGGTCGAGAGCCACGCGATGCTCGATTACCTGGACAGCCGCGTGCCGGTCGGGCGGCGAATGTTCCCGGCAAGCGAGCCGGCGCGGCACCGTGCGCTGCGCATCGCCACGCTGGCGACCGGCCTCGGCGACAAGGCGGTCAGCATCTTCTACGAGAAGCGGCTGCACGATCAGACCTCGGCACTGTGGCTCGAACGCTGCCGCACGCAGGTGGCGGGCGCACTGGGTGCGCTGGAGCGAGAGCAGGCGGCGAAGCCTTCGACCTATTGGTTCGGCGAGGCGATCGGCCACGCCGACATCGCGGTCGGCTGCGTTCTGCACTTCGTCAACGAGGTCCTGCCCGGACTCCTGCCGATGACGGACTGTCCGGCACTTGCCCGCCACTGCGCGCATCTCGAGGCGCTGCCGGTCTTCCAGCAGGTCAGGCAGCCCTTCACGCCGCCGCGCTGAAGCTGCCGCCGTTATCCACAGCGATCCACAGGCGGCTCCCGTTGCAGCATGGCGTGCGGCATCGCTAGCGTCGCCTTCCGATCATCGTCTTCGGCAGGAGAGTGGGGATGGCGAGGAAGGCCAAGCGGGGTCGCGCCGTTGCGGAGCAGGCAGGCGCAGGCATGACCTCGGCGAAGAGCGGCGGACCGGAGGTCGCCGGCATCGCCGCCGAGCGGCTGCGCTCGCTGGTCGAGCGCGTCGAGCGCCTGGAGGAGGAGAAGCAGGCGCTTTCCGGCGACATCCGCGAGGTCTTCGCCGAAGCCAAGGGCGCGGGCTTCGACACCAAGATCATGCGCCAGGTGATCAAGCTCCGAAAAATGGAGCAGGACGATCGTCAGGAGCAGGAGCACCTGCTCGATCTCTACAAGCGGGCGCTCGGCTTGGAGGTCTAGGCTTGGAGGTGCGCGCGGCACGGCCGGACGATCTCGATCGCCTGGTCCCGCTCCTGCAGGAGATGGAGGCGCACTACGGCATCCCGCCGCAGAGCGTGGCCGCGACGCGCCGCCGCCTGCAGGAGGTGCTGTTCGGCACGCCGGCGCTGGCGCGGTTGCTGGTCGTGGTCGAGGACGGCCTCGCGCTCGGCTTCGTCACCTGCAACACCTCCTTTCCCAGCCCGGGGCTGGGCACCCGCCTGGTGATCGAGGATCTCTACGTCGCGACGGTTGCGCGCAATCGCGGCTTCGGCCTCCGGCTGCTGCAGGCGGCCGCGGCCCTGGCCGAGGATCTCGGCTGCCGCGAGCTCGGCTGGACCACCGATCCGGGGAACTTGGGCGCACAGCGCTTCTACGACCGCCTCGCCGCGCGCCGGATCGAGAAGGTGGTCTACCGCATCGATGCCGCGGCGCTGCGCTCGGGTGTCGCAAGCTGAACCAGCCGGCTTGTCGCCCGTCGGCGCGCGCGCTAAGCAGCGATCCTCCTTAGGGGAGTAGCCGCCTTCCGCCTTTGCGGAAGGGTGCGCGTCAACACACTTGGGCCCGGCAGCGGGACCATGGCGCGCACGGGACCCGCACGGGCCTTGGCGAGACCTTTGGTGCCGCGACGGCCGCAAGGGAGCGGGCCGGCGCTGCGCCATCGGTCTGCGAACTGCTCCCGTCAGGAGAGATCTCGTCCATGAGCCCGCTGATCGCCGTCTTCGTGACGGTCTTCCTCGCCGAGCTTGGCGACAAGACGCAGCTCGCCACCCTGCTCTTCGCCGCCGACGGCGCGCAGCGCCCGCTGCACGTCTTCCTCGCGTCGGCGGGCGCGCTGATCGCCTCGACCGCGCTCGCGGTCTCTCTCGGCACGGTGGCGCAGGGCACGCTGCAGAGCCTGCCGCTGAAGCTGATCGCCGGCATCGGCTTCGTGTCGATCGGCCTCGTGACGATCTGGCAGCACTTCCAGGCCTAGAGCTGGCCAGCGCCTGTACCGGGCTGCAAGCCTGCTATCCTGTCGCGCCATGCCGACGCGCCGATTCTCTCCGCCTCCAGGGACCTGAGCTTGCGCGCCGACAGCGAAGCCGCCTGGAGGCGCGTGCGGGTCCCGGCGGCGGTGACGCTTGCGCTGATGCTCGCCCTGGGAGTGCTGACGGCGCTGGCGCCGGAGGGCGTCACGGTGGCGACGCTGCAGCCGGCCGACGGCTCCTTCGACGTCAGCCGGTGGGGCAGGGCGGGCGAGGAGGCGCCCGCCTGGGCGCTTGGCTTCTTCGTCGGCGACACGCTTTCCGCGCTGATGCTGGGTTGGACTTTTTTCAGGCTGCGCCGGGCGATGCCGGCAAGCCTGCTGGCCGCGGTCGGGCTGGGGGCCGCGCTGACCAAGGCGGGCGCCGACGTGCTGGAGAACCTGCTCTATCTCTGGCCGGTCGTACAGGCGCTGCTGGGCGAGGTCACGAGCTGGCCGCCGGTCGGCGCGCTCGCCGCGCTTGCCATGCTGAAGCGTGCGGCGGGCGCGCTGATGGGCGTCGCCTTCGCCTTCGCGCTGCCGGGCGGAAGTCCCGCGGCGCGCCTG
>DATEDK010000446.1:0-7443 GCA_035281685.1 Kiloniellales bacterium
GAGGTGCCGCAGGTGGCGCTCAGCCCCATCGACGTGACGAGCGGCTCGGCCATCGCCACCAATCTGCCGCTGCAGCCGGCAAAAAAGCTGGAGCGCCTGAAGCCCGACCACCCGGCTTACGTGAAGGCGGCGCGCGCTTGGCTCGATGAGCGGGGCATGGCTCTGGCGCCGGTGCGCCTGACGCATGTCATCCGCACCGATCTCGAAGGCGACGGCACCGATGAGGTGATCCTGGCCGGTGCCTACAATGCCATCGAGGTCGGCGATGCCGACCTCAGCATCGGACGCTACGCCTTCGTGCTGCTGCGCCGGCTGGTGGACGGTGCCGTGGTGACCACGGCGCTGGTCGACTACGCCGACCCGCGCCCCTACGAGGCAGACGACGTGAACTACGATGCGAGCCTGGTCGAGCCGGTTGCCATCGCCGACGTCACCGGGGACGGCATCGCGGAGATCGTGCTTCTGGTCTGGCAGTACGAGAGCGTAGCCTTCAGGCTTTACCGACTGCAGGGCGGGAGCCTCGCCTCCGAGGCGGAATGCGGCTGCGGCTGCTGAAAGGGAGAGGGGCGGCCCCTTGCGGGACCGCCCCCTAACGATCGGAAACAGAGGCTACGGTACGAAAACGCTCAGGCCGCCCGCGGCTGCGCGCGGTTCGCGTTGGCGGCATGGGCGCGCTGCAACACCAGCTGCGGCTGGAAGTGCAGGTCGCCGCGGGTGACGCCGATGTCGGCCAGCAGATGATCGTCGAGCTGGCCGAGCTCACCCAGCGTCACCGCATCGCGGCGCCACCGGAGGATGGGACGGACCAGCGGCTCGACCAGGCTGCGACCGAGATCGATCACGGCCCAGGCCGGGGCGCGGCGCTCCATCGTGGCGTCGACCGCCTCGACGATGCAGCCGCGTTCGATGCCGATGTCGTTCAGCATGCGATCATCGAGCTTGGAGAGCTCGGCGATCGCACGGTTGCGGCGGCGGGCGCGGGCAACGCCGGCAGCGATGCGCTGCAGGCCGTCACGCAGACGCGCGCCGAACCCGGGCTGGCGGACAGCCTCGGCCGGCCGGCCTTCCCCATCGCGACGCACCCCCAAGGCCGCTTCAATGGCAAGCAGCTGAATGGCCTGGGGCCCGGCCGCACGGAGCATCAACAGCTCCTTCGCGTTCACTCGGGTCATGGCAAAACTCCTTCTAAGCTAAGCAGATGAACGACGGTTACGAACTCCGGCAGCGCTTCCGGCCGACCGGACGTTCAATGATCTAAGGTGCGCTCCATAACGCCGCCAGAGGGTCTTGTGCAGTGCAGCATTCGTGGCGGTGCATAGCTCGAATATCAATTAAATCAATAATATAGATTGAGCTATGCGATATGTGCGGGTGCAACTCCGATGGCCTTGCGGGGCGCCGTCGCGACGCCTAGCTTCGCGGGTCCATGACTGCCCGAGGCTCCCGTCGATGACCGCCGCCCAGAAGCCCCACGCCGCCCGCCTCGCCCTGTTGCGCCGGCGACTGGCTGAGGATGGTCTGGCCGGGCTCGTGATCCCCCGCGGCGACGAGCATCAGGGCGAGTACGTGCCGGCCCGGGCCGAGCGCCTGGCTTGGCTCACCGGCTTCACCGGCTCGGCCGGCGAGGCCGTGGTCCTGGGCGACCGCGCAGCCATCTTTGTCGATGGCCGCTATACCGAGCAGGCGCGCGACCAGGTCGACCCCACGCTGTTCGAACGCCGCGACCTGATCGACGAACCGCCCGAGGACTACATCAAGAAGCACCTCGCGAAGGGCGGCCGACTCGCCATCGACCCCTGGCTCTTCAGCAAGGAACGCGCGCAGCGCCTGGCGCGTGCCGCCGAGGCCGCCGGCGGCAGCCTGGTGCCGGTCGAGCCGAGCCCGCTCGATGCCGTCTGGGAGGACCAGCCCGCGGCACCCGCCGAGCCGATCAAGCCGCATCCCCTGGAGTTCGCCGGCGAGAGCTCCGCCGCCAAGCGCGCGCGCATCGGCAAGGCGCTGGCCGGGCTCGGCGCCGCTGCGACCGTCCTGACCCTGCCCGATTCCATCGCCTGGCTGCTGAACGTCCGCGGCAGCGACGTCCAGCGCAATCCCTTCCCGCTCTCCTTCGCGATCCTCGAGAGCGACGGGCGCGTCTCCTGGTTCGTCAGCCCGCAGAAGCTGGGCCCCGCGGTGCGCGAGAGCCTCGATCCCGAGGTCGAGACCCGCACGCCGGAGGACTTCGCCGCGGCGCTCGATGCGCTCGCAGGCAAGCGCGTGCTGCTCGATCCGGCCAAGGCGCCGCTCTGGCTGTTCGAGCGCCTGAAGGCCGCCGGCGCCACGGTGATCGAGGGCGACGACCCCTGCCAGCTGCCGAAGGCGGCGAAGAACCGGGTCGAGCAGGAGGGCGCCCGCAACGCGCACCGCCGCGACGGCCTTGCCGTCACCCGCTTCCTCTCCTGGTTCGCCAAGGCGGCCCCCACGGGCATCACGGAGAGCGCCTGCGCGCGGCGGCTGGAGGAGTTCCGCCGCGAGGGCAACCTCTTCCAGGACCTCTCCTTCGACACCATCACCGGGTCGGGCGCGAACGGCGCCTTGCCGCACTACCGCGTCACCGAGCAGTCGGACCGCGTGCTGCAGCCAGGCGACCTCATGGTGCTGGACTCCGGCGCGCAGTACCTCGACGGCACCACCGACATCACCCGCACCCTGGTGGTGGGCAAGCCCGCGGCCGAGGAGCGCGACCGCTACACCCGCGTGCTGCAGGGCCACATCGCGCTTGCCACCACGCGCTTTCCCAAGGGCACCAACGGCAGCCAGCTCGACGCCATTGCGCGCCGTCCGCTCTGGCTCGCCGGCCTCGACTACGACCACGGCACCGGCCACGGCGTCGGCAGCTATCTCTCGGTGCACGAGGGGCCGCAGCGCATCTCCAAGGCGCTGAACCGCGTGGCGCTGCTGCCGGGCATGATCCTTTCCAACGAACCGGGCTACTACAAGGCCGGCCGCTACGGCATCCGCATCGAGAATCTGGTGCTGGTGGTGGAGACGCCGGCCGCGGTCGGCGAGGACCGCCCGATGCTGGGCTTCGAGACCTTGACCCTGGCGCCGATCGAGAAGCGGCTGATCGAGCCGCGCCTGCTCTCCGACGACGAGATCGCCTGGCTCGATGCCTACCATGCCCGCGTCGAGGCCGAGCTCGGTGCGCGCCTCCAGGGCGAGGAGCGCGCGTTCCTGGCGGAGGCCTGCAAGCCGCTCCTGGCCTAGTCTTCGTTGCGCCGGCTGCATGGCGCCCTGCGCCGGCGGCCCTGCGCGCCGGCGCCGTTCGCTCTATGGTGGGTCGCTCCCATGACCGCCGTCGCCCACGCCCCCCTGAAGCACAACGTCCTGCGGGGACTGGCCCTGGTGATGGCGGCCGTCTTCTGCTTCGCCTTCCTCGATGCGACGGCGAAGTGGCTGTCGCAGTTCTATCCGACCGGCCAGGTGGTCTGGGCGCGCTACACGGTCGGCACGCTCTTCGCCATTGCCTACGCGGCGCGCAGCCTGGGTTTTCGCATGTTCCACACGACGCGGCCCTGGCTGCAGGTGGCGCGCGGCGCGCTCTTGGTGATCTGCACCGCGCTCAACTTCGTGGCGCTGCGCTATCTTCCCCTGGCCGACACCCTGGCCCTGCTCTTCACCTCGCCCCTGATGACCTGCGCGCTCTCCGTGCCGCTCCTGGGGGAGAAGGTCGGCTGGCGCCGCTGGAGCGCGATCGGGGTGGGCTTTGCCGGCATCCTCCTGATCGTGCGTCCGGGCTTCGCCGAGGTGCATTGGTCGATGCTCTGCGCCGTGGGCTCCGCCTTCTTCGGCGCGCTCTACAACATCGCAACCCGCCGGGTCGCCGGCTACGACCATGCCATGGTGTCGCTGGTTTACGTCAGCCTGATCGGTGCTCTGATCGCGACGCCGGCGCTGGCAATGGGCTGGAGCACGCCGGCAGGCTGGCACTGGCTGCTCTTCGTCGCCCTCGGCATCTGCGGCGGCTTCGGCCACCTGCTGCTGATCAACGCCTTCTCGAATGCGCCCGCCTCGACCCTGGCGCCGTTCAGCTACACGCAGATCCTCTGGACCACGATCCTCGGCTACCTGCTGTTCGACCGCCTGCCGGACCTTTGGACCGTCGCCGGCATCGCCGTGATCATCTGCAGCGGCCTCTATTTGCTGCACCGCGAACGGGTCCTGGGCCGCGGCGTCACCGCCGAAGCCGAACCGCAGGAGCGCTGACCCCCCTTGGCGCCCTCTTCGCGGGCGCTTTAGCATGGGCCTCCCGCAACCGGCCCGGGTCGGCTTGCGCGAACGGGGAGACAAGACTCATGAACAAGCATGTTCTTCTGTGCGGGGCTCTGACCGGAGCGCTGGTGCTGGGGCAGATCGCCACGGCAGCTGCCGATGTGGCAGCGCAGCTCGGCCCGACGGAGGGCCAGGTCGATATCGTCGCCTGGCCGGGCTACATCGAGCGCGGCGAGACCGATCCAGCCTTCGACTGGGTGACCGCCTTCGAGAAGGAGACCGGCTGCAAGGTCAACGTGAAGACCGCCGGCACCTCCGACGAGATGGTGGCGCTGATGAACGAGGGCGGCTTCGACCTCGTCACCGCCTCGGGCGACGCCTCGCTGCGCCTGATCGCCGGCGGCCGCGTCCAGGAGATCAACATCGAGCAGATCCCCTCCTGGAAGAACGTCGACGGCCGCCTGCAGAACGCGCCGTGGCACACGGTCGACGGCAAGCACTACGGCGTGCCCTACCAGTGGGGCGCCAACGTGCTGATGTTCAACACCACCGCCTTCGCCGGTCAGCCGCCGAAATCCTGGTCCGTGGTCTTCGAGGAGATGAAGCTGCCGGACGGCAAGTCGAACAAGGGCCGCGTGCAGGCCTTCGACGGGCCGATCTACATTGCCGACGCCGCGCTCTACCTGATGAAGCACCAGCCCGAGCTCGGCATCAAGGATCCCTACGAGCTGACCGAGGAGCAGTACCAGGCGGCGCTCAATCTCCTGCGCGCGCAGCGCGAGATCGTGAACCGCTACTGGCACGACGCCTTCATCCAGATGGACGACTTCAAGAACGAAGGCGTGGTCGCCTCTTCGTCCTGGCCGTTCCAGGTCAACCTGCTGAAGGCGGAGAACCAGCCGATCGACAGCGTCATTCCCGAGGAAGGCGCCACGGGCTGGGCCGACACGACGATGATGCACGTCGACGCGGCGCATCCGAACTGCGCCTACAAGTGGCTCGAGCACTCGATCGACGCCAAGGTGCAGGGCGACCTCGCGGCCTGGTTCGGTTCGGTGCCGGCCGTGCCGGCGGCCTGCGAGGGCAACGACCTGCTCGGCGCCAGCGGCTGCTTCAACAACGGCTACAACAACTTCGACAAGGTGCACTTCTGGCGCACGCCGGTCGCCAAGTGCGCGACGCAGAGCGAGTGCGTGCCCTATTACCGCTGGGTCACCGACTACATCGCGGTGCTCGGCGGACGGTAGAACGATGGAGCTCTCCCCTCGCCCCCGCGCCAGCGGGGGAGAGGGCTAGGGTGAGGGGGAACGGCGGCGGCGACTGCGCGGGCGTCGACAGCCGTCACCGACCAAAACCCCCTCACCCCGACCCTCTCCCCCGCACGCGGGGGCGAGGGGGCTTATTCTCATGACCATCGCCGTCAAGTTCGAGGCCGTCTCCCGACACTTCGGCCAGGTGCGCGCGGTCGACGAGGTATCGCTGGAGATCGCCGAGGGCGAGTTCTTCGCCATGCTCGGGCCTTCCGGATCGGGCAAGACCACGTGCCTGCGCCTCATCGCCGGCTTCGAGCAGCCGACCAGCGGCCATATCGAGATCTTCGGGCAGACCGCCGAGGGGCTGCCGCCCTACGAGCGGCCGGTGAACACGGTCTTCCAGGACTATGCGCTCTTCCCGCACATGAGCGTGCTCGACAACGTCGCCTACGGGCTGATGGTGCGAGGCGTCGACAGACGAGCGCGGCGCGCCAAGGCCGAGGAGCTGTTGACGCTGGTGCGCCTCGCCGGCTTCGGCCAGCGCCGGCCGGGCCAGCTCTCCGGCGGGCAGCGCCAGCGCGTCGCGCTCGCCCGCGCGCTGATCAACCAGCCGCGCGTGCTGCTGCTGGACGAGCCCCTGGGCGCGCTCGACCTGAAGCTGCGCGAGCAGATGCAGGTCGAGCTGAAGGGCCTGCAACGTCAGCTCGGCATCACTTTCGTCTTCGTCACGCACGACCAGGAGGAGGCGCTCTCGATGAGCGACCGCCTGGCGGTGTTCAACGAAGGCAAGATCGCGCAGATCGGCCGGCCGGCCGAGGTCTACGAGCACCCGGCGACGCCCTTCGTCGCGGGCTTCGTCGGCGTCTCCAACCTGCTGCGCGGTCTGGGCCCGGCACCGGTCACCGTGCGCCCGGAGAAGATCACGCTGAGCGAAGGCCACCTGCCGCCTGCCGGCGACGGCGAGATCCGCGTGCAAGGCCACCTGACCGACAGCCACTATCACGGCGCCACCACGCGCCACACGGTCACGCTGGTCGACGGCCAGCAGCTCGTGGTGATCGAGCAGAACCGCCGCAGCGCCGGGCGCAGCGCGCTGGCGCCGGGTGCGGCGGTGACGCTGGGTTGGGCGAAGGTCGACATGCAGCCGCTGACCGGCGGGACGGCATGACCAGCCTTGTGCTCGCGCCCGATAGGAAAGCGCCGCGGCGCGGCGTGCTGCACGGCCTCTCGAACCTGCTCTACCGCCGCCCGGGGCTGGTGCTGCTCCTCTGCCTGACGCCGCCCCTGCTCTGGCTCGGCGTGATCTACCTGGGCTCGCTCTTCGCGCTCCTGCTGCAGGCTTTCTGGTCGGTCGACCAGTTCTCCGGCGTGGTAAAGCAGGAGTTCACGCTCGACACCTTCGCCGAGCTCTTCCAGCCGGCGAACTTCGACGTGATCCTGCGCACCGTGGCGATGGCGGCGCTGGTCACCGTCGCGGCGGGCTGCATCGCCTTCCCCATCGCCTACTACATGGCGCGCTACGCCGGCGGCCGCACCAAGGCCCTTCTCTACCTCCTCATCATGATGCCGCTCTGGTCGAGCTACCTCGTGCGCGTCTACGCCTGGAAGCTGATCCTGGCGAAGGAGGGCGTGATCGGCTGGGCGGCCGCGCGGCTCGGGCTCGACGGCGCGCTGGACTGGGTGCTGGGGCTGCCGGTGATCGGCGGCTCCTCGCTCTCCACCAGCTACATCGGCATCTTCGTCGTGTTCCTCTACATCTGGATGCCGTTCATGATCCTGCCGATCCAGGCGGCGCTGGAGCGCGTGCCGCGCTCGCTGCTCGACGCCTCGGCCGATCTCGGCGCCAGGCCGGGGACCACCTTCCGCCAGGTGATCCTGCCGCTGGCACTGCCCGGGGTGGCGGCCGGTTCGATCTTCACCTTCTCGCTGACGCTGGGCG